>DATEDE010000115.1:0-7128 GCA_035286545.1 Actinomycetota bacterium
CCCCTCGGCCCCTGGGTTCTCGACCCCGCCGCGGCAGACCGTTTCGCCGCGAACCCACGAACCACGACGCAGAGGAGATCGCGTTGCAGCAGACCATGACCAGGCAGCCGCAGGCTGCCCCCGCACTACCGAACGAGGGCTTCGCCGGGCTCGGCGTGTCCGGACCCGTCGTACAGGCGTTGAAGATGCGAGGGATCGCCGCGCCGTTCCCGATCCAGTCGCTCGTGCTGTCGGACGCGCTAGCGGGGCACGATGTGCTCGCGCGCTCGCGAACCGGCTCGGGTAAGACGCTCGCGTTCGCGATCCCGATCGTCGAGCGCCTGAGAACCGACGGCCGCAGCCCGACGGCGCTGATCCTTGTGCCGACCCGCGAGCTCGCGAGCCAGGTGACCGAGGAGTTCCGCGCGATCGCCGACATCCGGCACCTGCACATCGCCTCGGTCTACGGCGGCGTGGGCATAACCCCGCAGGCCAAGCGTGCGCGGCACGCGGACATCCTGATCGCGACGCCGGGGCGGCTCCTGGACCTGGTGGCGCGCAAGCTCCTTCGTCTGGACCGGGTGCGCATCGCGGTACTCGACGAGGCCGACCGCATGCTCGACATGGGGTTCCTGCCCGACGTCACGAGGATCCTGCAGATGCTCCGGCCCGAGCGTCAGACGATGCTGTTCAGCGCGACGCTGGACGGCGAGGTCGGCCGGCTCGCTGCTCGCTTCACGAAGGATCCGGTCTCGCACGCGCTGGCTGAGGAGCGACCGGTGATCGACGAGGCGCTGCACAGGTTCATCTCGGTGGAGCACCCGAAGAAGACCGCGGCTCTCGTACGGGAGCTCGCGGCCGAGCGGGGACTCACGCTCGTGTTCGTGCGCACCCAGCGTGGTGCCGAACGCCTGGCGCGGAACCTCAAGACCCAGGGCTTCCACGTCGGCGCCCTGCACGGCGGGATGTCCCAGCCGCAGCGCGAACGCGCGCTCGGGCGGTTCGCCTCGGGCGCGAACGACGTGCTGATCGCGACGGACGTCGCGGCGCGTGGCCTGGACCTGGAGGACATCACGCACGTGATCAACTTCGACGCGCCGGCCGACGAGAAGGACTACGTCCACCGCGTGGGTCGCACGGCGCGGGCGGGCCGAGGCGGCGAGGGCATCACGTTCGTCACTCCCGAGCAGGAGGTGGACGTCAGCCGCATGGCCGCCAGGTTGAAGCTCCACGCCGAGTTCGTGAAGTCCGGGATGCGGCTCGAGCGCTCGCAGCAGCCGAAGCGCCCTCGCGCCGCCGATGGCAACGGCAACCGCAACCGGAACGGCAACGGCGATCGGAAGTGGAGCGCCAACGGCCGAGGCCGCAGGTCGAGGAACCAGTCGCGCCGCTCGAGCTAGGGCGGCTTTACCCACCTCGAGCGCGCTTCTGGCCTATTCGAACAGGGCGTCGAACGCCTTCAACGCGTTGCTCAGCCGCTCCGCCACCGTCCCGGCGAGCGATCGGTGAAGCGCCGCGGCCAGCTCAGGCTCCTCGACCTCCATCCGCTCGATGGAGTCCTGGCTGAGCCTTAGGACCACGATCGGCGTCTCGGCGATCACGTCGGCGGTACGTGGAGCGCCCGTGTACATCGCGACCTCCCCCACCACCACGCCCGGGCGGATCGTGCGCACGCGCATCCGCGTGCCCTCGGGCGTCATCAGCTCAACGCTCAGGCGGCCGGACTCCAGCACGAACACGTCATCGGGCGGCTCGCCCTGGCGGATCAGCACGGTGCCCTCCGGCAGCTCCATGCGCTCGAGGTACGCGGAGAGGCCCGGGAGCGTGCCGGCGAGTTCTTCGCCCGGACCGGCTCCCGCGAGCCGCTCTCCCTGGTGCTCCTCCAACAGGACGTCCTCACACCGCTGGAGGCCGCGGTCCAGATCCGGCTCGAACCGCACTACCCCGTCGGTCCCGACCACGCCTCCGCGTGCCAGCTGCTCGCGCACCTGGTCCGAGGTCCCCGAGAGCACGAGCTCGAAGCTCCTGGCCTTCGCGAGGTGCGTCACCTTCACGAAGGACATCGCCGCCGAGGCGTCCACGCCCGTCACCCGCCTCAGGTCGACCAGCAGGAACCGCGGGGGCACCGCCTCCACGCGTCTTCGGATCCGCTCGAGCAGGCCGCTCGCCGACCCGAAGAAGACGAACCCGTTCAAGCGCAGGATCTGGACCCGCTCTCCCATCTCGCGCAGCGCAGCCCGCTCGGCCGGCGGCCGGTCGACGTTGCTGTGGTAGGTGTCCCCGAAGGAGACCTCGCGAACCAGCTCGATCCGGCCGTAGTTGACGGCGAACAGCACTAGGGCCATCACCAGGCCGATCACCACGCCGGGCAGGAACCCCCGGGCGATGATCCCCGCGAGGATCACCAGGACGACGACGTACTCGAATGCCGGTAGGGACCGCCGCTTGTCCCACACCCACTCGACGATGAAGGCGAGGCCCAGGAACACCAGCACGCCGCCGACGATCATGCGCGGGATCAGCTCGATGACGGCGGCGCCGAACACGACCGCAGCGAGAGGGACGAGCGAGGCGACGAGCCCGGCCGTACGTGCGTTGACGCTCATGCGTTCCGCGAGCGCCGTCAGGCTGAGCGCGTGGTAACCGGGGATGCCGCCGAGTGCGCCGGAGACGACGTTGAGGACACCGGCGTCGCGGAGCTCCCTGTTCGTGTCGAGGTCCCGGTGCAGCACGATCTCGGTCCCGCTGATGTTGAACAAGATCGCGAGGGAGGCGACGAGCACCGCGGTCGCGATCCCCGCCCACTGTCCGAGCACCGCCGACCAGTCGGCCCCGCCGAGCGCGCGGAGGGTCCACGGCTCCCACAACCGAGGCGACTCGAACGGCCCGAGCAGCCACCTCCCCTGCCGAACCTCCTCGAGAGAGGAGCCGGTCACGAGCACGCCGATCACGAACAGCGCGAGCCCGGCCGCGAGCACGATCGGGATGACCAGGGGCTTCTTCACCAGCCGGACGGCCAGGAGCAAGACCACGCCGAACGCGAGGGCCGGAACCCAGTACCGGAGCGTCCCGGAGCGGGTCATGAGGCCGATGGTGCGCAGGTGCACCTCCACACCCGAGGCGACGTAGAAACCGCCCTTCAGGAGCAACCATCCGGTGCCGGCGAGGAAGCCGCCGACGACCGGGTACGGTACGAAGCGGACCAGGTTGCCGAGCCGGAACGTCCCGAGCGCCAGGAAGACGACACCGCACAGGACCGTCACGACCAGGGTCGCGGCGATGACGGTGAGGAAGACGTCTGGGGCCTCGAAGGTCCCCACGGACGTGGCCTGGGCGACCTGCGCGATCGCGGCAGCCTTCGCCGCCGTGGTCGCCGCCACGACCGCGAGCACGGCCGCCGCCGCGTCCTGCACGCTCCCCACCACGCCCCGGCGCCCCGCCCTCCAGGCCAAGATCGCGAGCGTCAGTGCGGCCGCCACGAGGTACAGGCCGATGGAGTCGGCCAGGCGACCCACGAGGAGGCCGCCGAACACGAAGGCGGCGAACGCGATCGCGAGGACGGCCTCGACGGCGCCGATGATCACGCCCGCAGCCAACGAGGCAAGCACCCCCTCGGATCGTCGCTGCTCGGACAACGGTCTCCTCCCCAGCAGGTCTAATCGAAGAGGGCCTCGACGGCCCGTTGCGTGTCGGTTAGCCGCTCCGCCAGCGTCCCGGCGAGCCATCGGTGCAGCGTCGCGGCCAGCTCCGGCTCCTCGGACTCCATCCGCTCGATCGCCGATCGGCGAAGGCGCAGGACCACGCTGGGCTCCTCGGCGACCACGTCCGCCGTTCGCGGGACCCCCGTGTACATCGCCACCTCGCCGACCACCACGCCTGGGAGCACGGTGCGCAGTCGGATCCGCCTGCCCTCGGGCGTCTGCATCTCCACCAGCAGCCGCCCCCTCTCCAGGACGAACACGTCCTCGGGCGGCTCGTCCTGCCGGATCAGCACCGCACTGCCGGCGAGCTCCATGCGCTCGACGTACCTCGACAGGCCCGCCGGCATGCCGGCGAGCCCGTCGCCTTGGCCGGCCCCCGCGAGCCGCTCGACCTGGGCCTCCTCCAGCAGGACGTCCTCGCACCGCTGCAGCCCGCGATCCAGGTCGGGCTCGAACCGGACGACCCCCTCGGAAGCACCGACCCCCCCGCGCTTCAGCTGCTCGCGCACCCGATCCGAGGCCCCAGCGAGAACGAGCTCGAACCCGTTCGCCTCCGCGAGGTGGACCACCTTGACGAATGACACCACCGCCGAGGCGTCCACGCCCGTCACGCGCCTGAGGTCGAGCAGCAGGAACCGCACGGGGCCAGACTCCACGCGCTTGCGGATCCGCTCGAGCAGGCCGCTCGCCGACCCGAAGAACACGAACCCGTTCACGCGCAGGATCTGGACCCGGTCGCCCATCTCCCGCAGGGCCGCGCGCTCCGCAGGCGGCCGGTCGACGTTGCTGTGGTAGGTGTCCCCGAACGGGACCTCGTGCAGCAGCTCGATCCGGCCGTAGCTGACGGCGAGCAAGACGACGGCCATCACCAGGCCGATAACGATGCCGGGCAGGAACCCCCGAGCGATGATCCCCGCGAGAATCACCAGGACGACGACGTACTCGACCTTCGGCAGGGACGCCCGCTTGTCCCAGACCCACTCGACGATGAAGGTGAGGCCGAGGAAGACCAGCACGCCGCCGACGATCATGCGCGGGATCAGCTCGACGAACCTGACGCCGACCACGAGCGCCGCGAGCGGGATGAGCGCGCCCACCAGCCCGGCGGTCCGCGCGTCGACCTCCATCCGCTGGGCGAGCGACGTCAGGCTGAGCGCGTGGTACCCGGGGATCCCGCCGAGGGCACCCGAGAGCACGGCCACGACCCCTGCATCGCGGAGCTCCCCGTTCGTGTCGAGGTCCCTGTGCAAGATCAGCTCGGTCCCGCTCACGTTGAAGAAGACCGCGATGACCGCGACGAACACCGCGGTGGCGATGCCGGCGGCCTGTCCGAGGACCGCCCCCCAGTCGGCGCCGCTGATCGCGCGCGCCGCCCACGGCTGCCACAACCGACCCGGCTCGAAGGGCCCCAGGAGCCACTGCCCCTCCTTGGCCTCGGCGAGTGAGGAGCCCGTCACGAGCATGGCGATCACGAACCCGATCAGGCCCACCCCCAGCAGGATCGGGATGACGAGCGCCCGCCGCACGAACCGGGTGACCAAGAGCAGCAACACACCGAACGCGAACGCCGGGATCCAGCGCAGCAGTTCCTGCTCGCTCATCAGGTCGCCGAGCGTGTCGAGGGATGGCTGCACTCCCGACGTGACGACGATGCCGCCCTTCATGAGCAGCCACCCGGCGCCGGCGAGGAACCCGCCGATGACCGGGTACGGCACGTACCTGACCAGGTTGCCAAGCCGGAAGATCCCGAGGACGAAGAACGCGATGCCGGTCAGCACCGTCATCACCAGGGTCGCGGCGACGACGGTGAGGAAGGCCCGGTCCGGGCCCCCGAAGGTGTTCAGGGCCGTCGTAGTGGCCACGACCGCGAGCACGGCCGCCGCCGCTTCCTGCACGCCCCCGACCACACCGCGGGAGCCCGCCCTCCAGGCCAAGACCGCCAGCGTGATCGCGGCCGCCCCGAGGTAAAGGCCGATCCCGTCGGCCAGGTGCCCGACCAGCAGGCCGCCGAACACCAGGGCCGCGAACGAGATCGCGAGCACCGTCTCGACGGCGCCGATGATCACGCCCGCAGCGAGCGAGGCCAGCACCGGCTGTGTCGGTCGGCTCACGCTTTGGAGATGCTCTTGGCGAGGTCGCGCATCGAGACGACACCCACGACGGTGTCGTTCTCCATCACGGGGAGATGCCGGAACCCTCGGGAAAGCATCAGATCCAACGCCTCGCCCACCGAAGCATCGGGGCCTATCGTCACCGGGTCCGGGGTCATCCCCTTGGAGACGGACGAGGTCCTGGCGGCATCCGCCATGGGGTGGGCCGCCAATGCCCGCAGGATGTCCCTCTCGGTGAAGATGCCGACGAGTGAACCGTCCTGCAGCACCAGGACCGATCCCACGCCGCCCGCCGACATCGCGTGCGCGGCCTCCATCAGGTTGACCGAGGGCTCGACCGTGACCAACTCCGCGCGCATGATCTCGCGAACGGTCGTCATCGCTCAGCACCATCCCGGGTCTCGACAGGGTCAGCCTCACCTAACCGATCATGCCGGTCAAGCCCGGGAGCGCGAGACCTAGGTGGCGAACCAGCGTGCGCGCAGGCCGGAGGCCCAGTCGGCCTTCTCGGCGGCGGTCTCCGGCGACGGCACGGTGAACGTGCCGGTCGGGTGGCCCGGGGTCGCGAAGAAGTCAACGTCGACGCGCGCGACCTCGTGGCCGCCGAACTCGATGTAGCACGCGCCCGTGCCGTCGTAGCCGGGGGGCGCGCTCGCCCGGCGGATCCGCGCGACCAGGTGGTCGGCCGCCACGCGGGCGGCACCCTCGGCGAACACGCCGGCCTTGGGCGTGCCCACGCTGGTGACGTCGCCCACCGCGTAGACGCCCTCGAACCGCGTGGCCAAGGTCCCCGGGTCGACGGGGATCCAGCCGTTCTCCGCCATGCCCGAGGCCTCGACGACCTCGGGCACCCGGTGCACCGGGATGCCGAGGAATAAGTCGTAGGGCAGGCGCCGGCCGTCGTCGAGCACGGCCTCGCGCGTGTCAGGGTCAAGCGCAGCGACCCGGCGGTCGGGCACGAACCCGATCCCTGCCTCTGCGAACCTGGCCAGGATCGCCTCCGACGTGGCGGGCGAGGGGGGGATCGGCGTGCCGAACGGGATCACGACCTGGATCTGCACGGCGTCGCGGACGCCGCGCTCGCGCAGGTACTCGTCCAGCAGGATCGCCGCCTCGCTCGGCGCCGGCGGGCATTTGAACGAGTCCCCGCACACGCCGACGATCGCCGTCCCGCTCCGGAAGGACGGGAGCAGGTCACGCAGGATCTCGGCGCCCGGCACCGTGTAGAACTCGTTGCCCGCCTCGGCCAGTCCCGGCGTCGCCGCGAGGTCGTAGTCGGCTCCGAGCGCGACGACGAGGAAGTCGGCCTCGTACGTCTCGAGGTCGGTCACGACGCG
>DATEDE010000116.1:0-3949 GCA_035286545.1 Actinomycetota bacterium
AGGTTGACGATCGCGCGCCCCCAGCTCTCGCCGTGGTGGTGATGCCTGGCGGACAGGCCGCGCCAGATCTCGGTGACGACCGTCGCCAGCACGAATGCGGTGAGCGTGAGGATGACCACGATCACCAGGTGCGCGCCGCGGTTCAGCACCGCGAGTGCTATGAAGGAGACCCCGCCGACCGCGAGCGGCACGGCGAAGTTCCGCTTGAGGTGCCGGCCCGAGGCTCGGCGCCACGCGAGCAGCGGGCACGTGCCGACGAGCGCGATCGTGATCACCGCGAGCGGGGCCATGAGCGCCTGGAAGAAGGGGGGACCGACCGAGACCTCGACGCCCCGGATCGCCTCGCTCACGATCGGGTAGACCGTCCCCCAGAACACGACGATCGTCATCGCGACGAACAGGAGGTTCGTCAGGACGAACGCGGACTCGCGGCTGACGACCGAGCCGATGCGGCCGGTGGCCCGGAGCTCGGGCAGGCGCCAAACGATCAGCGCCGTGCCCACCGCGATCGCGACGAACGTGAACCCGATCAGCAGCGGACCCATCGAGGACTCGGCGAACGCGTGGACCGAGGAGATGATCCCCGAGCGCGTGAGGAAGGTCCCGAAGATCGACAGCGCGAACGTGCCGACCGCCAGGCCGACGTTCCAGACCTTGAGCATGCCGCGCTTCTCCTGCACGACCACCGAGTGCAGGTAGGCGGTCCCTGCCAGCCAGGGCAGCAGGCTAGCGTTCTCGACCGGGTCCCAGGCCCAGTAGCCGCCCCATCCCAGCTCGACGTACGCCCAGCGTGCCCCGAACAGGATCCCGGCGGTGAGCAGCACCCAGGCCCACAGGGTCCAACGCCGCACCGAACGGATCCAGCGGTCGCCCAGGCGCCCGGTGACGAGAGAGGCGACCGCGAAGGCGAACGGGACGGTGAACCCGACGAACCCCATGTAGAGCGCGATCGGGTGGACCCACTGCCCGTAGTTCTGCAGGAGCGGGTTCAGGCCCTGTCCGTCGGCGGGCGCCACGGGGAGGCGGACGAACGGGTTCGCGTAGAACGCGACGAGGACCGTGAAGAAGACCAGGACGACGGCGATCGTGACGGTGACCCACGGCATCAGGTCGCGGTTGCGTGCGCGGTTCTGGTAGATCACGCCCGCCCCGACCAGCGAGAGCACCCACGCCCATAGCAGCAGCGATCCCGCCTGGCCGGCCCAGAAGGCGCCGACCCTGTAGAAGGTCGACAGGCTGCTGCTGGTGTACTGCGCCACGTACTCGACCGAGAAGTCCTTGCGCACCAGCGCCACGACCAGCGCCGCCGCAGCGACCGACAGCGCGAGGGCGGCGCCTTTCATCGCGCCCTCGGCGCTGCGCACCGCGCTCTCGCGACCGCTGCGCGCGCCCGCGAACCCGACGACGACGGCCCACCCGCCGGCGATCAGCGCGAGCAGCAGCGCGAAGTTACCGAGCAGCGTCACGGGTCCTCCGGTCGAGCTTGCGCTCCTGCGCGAGGAGCCAGGCGAGGTACAGGCCGTAGAGGAGCGCCGTGCCGACGTACGCGGCGACCAGGTAGACGGTGCTGTTGCTCATCGGACGACCTCCGCTTCCTCGATCCGTGTGCGCAGGCGACCGACGCGCACGCGGACGGCCATCAGGTACAGGTAGAGGAACGTGAACGCGGCGACGCCGACCAAGAGCGTCACGAGCATCTGTGTCGGCAGATCGCCGCTCTCGACCACGAACTGCGTCGGATGCTCCGACCTCCACCACCGCGCGGACAGATAGACGATCGGCACGTCCAGGAACCCCACGATGCCGAGCACCGCGGCGTACTTCGCGCGGCGCACCGGCTCGGGGACGTAGCCGCGAAGGACGAGATAGGACAGGTAGATCAGCCAGAGCATCAGGAAGCTCGTCAGTCGCGGGTCCCACGTCCAGTACACGCCCCACACCGGGCGGCCCCACAGCGGTCCGGTGATCAGGACGGCGCTCGTGAAGATCACGCCGATCTCGGCCGAGGCCGCAGCGACCTCGTCCCAGGACCGCTTGCCGGTCGAAAGGAACGCGATGCTCCCGACGAAGACCACGAAGAAGGCGAGGAAGCCGATCCATGCCGACGGCACGTGGATGTAGAAGATCCTCTGCGCCGCGCCCTGGTTCGCGTCCTCGGGCGCGTAGAAGAAGGCCATGGCGAGAAGGAGCAGGAGCGAGGCGATCGTGAGGGCACCCCACAGCTTCCTGCGAGGCGACCCGGGGACCTCGGCGGGGCCGCGCTCGCGGACCGGGGACTGGGCGGTTTCGGTCTTCAGGTCCATGTCACTCCTCCGTTAGGTGTTGGAAGGTCGCGAGCGCGACCAGCAGGAACAGGGCGTCATAGCCGACCATCAGGAGCGCCCACGACGTGGTTCCCGAGGTCCAGGTGCCGAGGAAGCCGGCCTCGGTGACCTTGACCGCGGCGACCATGATCGGCATCGAGACCGGCATGACCAAGAGCGGCAGGATGGCCTCGCGCCCCCGGGTATTCACGGCCATGACCGCGAAGAGCGTGCCCACGGTGACGATCCCGAGCGTCCCAAGGAACGCGGCCAGGATCACGACCCAGGTCCCCGCGCCGGGCCGGATGTCCAGCAGGACGATGAACACGGGCAGGATCACGAGCTCCACCACGTAGGTGAAGCCGAGGTTCGAGAAGAGCTTGCCGAGGAAGACGGCCTCGCGAGGTGCGGGGGACACGAGGAGCCCCTCCAGGCAGGCATCCTCCTTCTCGATCGCCATCGAGCGACCCATCCCTAGCAGGGCCGCGAACAGGAACGCCATCCACAAGACGCCGGCGGCCATGCCCTCGCGCCCTTCTCCGCCGGTCGGGAACACGAAGCTCGCCGTGACCACGACCAGCAGCACGAACAGCCCGACCGAGGCGATGACGTCGCGCGTCTTGATCTCGAGACGGAGGTCCTTTCCGGCGATCGTGAGGGCGGGGGCGATCCAGCTCATCGCCGGGCCCCCGATCGCAACAGCTGCAGGTAGGTCTCGGCTACATCCGCGCCGCGTCCGTCGAGCGACTCGTCCAGCGCGACGCGGCCGTCCGACAGGACGAGCAGGCGGCGCGGGCCCGACATCGCCCGCGAGACGTCGTGCAGGGTGAGCATCACGACCCGCTCCGGCGTCGCGAGGCGTTCGAGCAGCTCGGTGAGGGACGCCGCCGCCGCCTCGTCCAGGCCCGTGTAGGGCTCGTCGAGGAGGATCACCGCGGGGTCGTGCAGCAGCGCTCGCGCCAGCGCGACGCGTTGCCGGGTCCCGCGCGAGAGCGCTCGCACCGGCTTGTCCAGCACGTGCGCGACGTCCAGACGCTCGGCCGCGACCTCGACGGCCTCTGCAGGCCGCGGAAGGCCGAAGAGCTTCGCGTGGAACCGGAGGTTCTCGGCGGTTGTGAGGTCCGCGTAGAGCATCGTCTCGTGCGACACGAAGCCGACGAGTGCACGGAGCTTGGGTCCCGCCTTGCGCATCTCGATTCCGGCGATCGTCACGCTGCCCCGCGTCGGCGCAGCGAGTCCGCCGATCACCTTGAGCAGCGTGGTCTTGCCGGCGCCGTTCGCGCCCATCACCGCGACGTGCGAACCCTCGGGGATCGTGACGTTCACGTCGGCGAGCGCGAGCTGGCCACCGAACGCCTTGGAGACCCCGGTCAGGCAGATCCCGAGCGCCGGACGCCGGTCCACGACATCAGTCCTTCGCCACGAACTTCGATGGGCACTTCGCGAACAGCGTGTCCGCGACGAACACCCCGTCGGGCCCGAGCGCGCCCTCGACGACCGCCTCGCCCTCGTCCTGGAGCGTGTCGGGCGCCGGGCCCTGGTAGACGATCGGGATCACGGTGTCCGCGTCGCTCACCTCGAACGTGACGGTGCCCGTCGCGGTGTCGACGCCGATGCTGCCGTCGACCACCGGTCCCGCCAGGCGG
>DATEDE010000117.1:0-5486 GCA_035286545.1 Actinomycetota bacterium
CCGCGACCCGCTCGCGCGAGAGCCGCACGATGCGTCCCTCGTCCACTGCGAGCCGGACCATCAGCGCACACCAGTCGCGCCACGCGCCCTCCTGGGCCGCGGAGGTCTCGACGCCCATGTGCCCGGCTGGCGTATACCAGGCGTCGACGTCGTGGGCATCGCACCACGCGCCGATCTCCTCCACGCTGCGCTCGGCCGCTCGGCAGACCTCGAGCGCCCGGGCCACGCCGAACAGCTCGACCAGGATCTCCAGGTCCTCCCAGAAGCCGTTGCAGAACCCGCCGTTGCGGCCGCTAGGCCCGCCGCCGCAGACGTCGCGCTCCAGCACGACGACGTCCAGGTTCGGCTCGCGCTCCTTCAGGAACCACGCCGTCCACATCCCCGTGTAGCCGCCGCCCATCACCACGACGTCGGCCTGCGTGTCGCCCGCGAGCGGTGGGGTCGGCTCGCCCTCGAGCGCGGGGTCGGCGAGCGCCTCCTCCATCCACCACGAGCGCCGCGCCCGGCGGATCACGGTCCGAGACCGTACCCCAGGCGCCGGGGCAGGTGCGCGAGTGCGTCCGTGATCGGGTCCACGCGGCGGCCGGCGTCCATGAGGTCGTCGCGGCGGATCACGGCCCGGACGACCAGGCGGTGGCCCGGCGTGTACAGGGGCTCGGGCGGGAAGCGCTTGGTCGGCCCGCGGGCGATCGGCAGCGTCGAGTACTCGTCCTCCCGCCCGCGCGCCATCGCCGACAGGATCTTGCCGCCGAGGTGGCAGGGCCCGACCCCGTTGCCGGTGAAGCCCACCCCGTAGTGCGCGATGCCACCCCGCAGGGTGCCGAAGAACGGGAGGTGCATCGCGGAGGCGTCGATCGGCCCGCCCCACGCCGACTCGAGCGGCACCCCGTCGAACGCGGGGAACCACCGACGGAAGTCCCGGCTGAGGTCCTGCACGCTGCGCTCGTCGTAGCGGTACCGAGCGGTGATCCGTTTCGGCGCCACGCGGTGCCCCGCCCCGCCGAACACGATCCGGCCATCGGCGGTCGTGCGCAGGTAGTGCAGCGAGGTCCGCAGGTCGTACACGCCCTCGCCTCCGGTCCAGCGCATCTGCTCCAAGCGCTCGGGCGCGGGGGCCGACGCCACGATGTATGTCCCGCGCACCATGAGCGAACGCCGCAGCGGCGCGATCGCGCCGGACCACGCGTTCAGGCCGAGCACCGCGTGCCCCGCCCGAACGGTGCCCCCGGGAGTCTCGGCGATCGCGGTCCGCACGCCGAGGCGCGTGACCGGCGTCTGTTCGAAGATCCGCACGCCGCGTTCGATCAGCGCTCGCCGGAGACCGCGCGCAAGCCGGGCGGGCTGCACGCCCGCCGTGTGCGACATCGTGGCGCCGATCCGCGCGACCGGCGAGTCGAAGCGCACCCGAACCTCCTCGGCCGACAGCGCGCGGTACAGGTGACCCACGCCGTTGGCCTCGGCCTCCTCGATCATCTCGGCGATCTGCCGGTCGAACGCGGGCGCGGTCGAGATCGCCAGGTCGCCGTGCAAGCCGTAGTGGGCGTCCACGCCGTTGGCCTCGCACCACGCGCCGATCTCCTCGATCGAGCGCGCCGCCGCCTCGACGGTGCGGCGCCCCTCGGGCCCGAAGCGCTCGAGCAGCATGCCGAGATCCTCGTACATCCCGTTCAGGAACCCGCCGTTGCGACCGCTCGGCCCGCCGCCGCAGATGTCCTGCTCGAGCAGAACGACGTCGAGGTCCGGCTCCGCCTCCTTCAGGAACCAGGCGGTCCACATGCCCGTGTAGCCGCCGCCCAGGATCACGACGTCGGCGCTCGTGTCGCCCTGAAGCGCCGGCGCCTCGGGTCCGGCGAACTCGGGGAGCGCGAGGGCCTCCTCCAGCCACCACGAGCGGTCGGCCGGGCGGGGGAGCTCGTCGGCGGGCATCAGCGCGGTCCGAGGTTGAAGCCGAGCCGGCGAGGGAGCCGGGCGATGAACATCGTGATCGGGTCCACCCAGCGTCGTGTGTCCTGCAGGTCGTCCTTGCGGCGGATCGCGGCGTTGGCGATCAGCATCCCTGGCGAACGGATCGGTTCGGGAGGGAAGCGCTTGGGCGTCTTCGTCACGACCGCCAGGCGCGTGAACCCGTCGCCCGCGTGGAGCGCGAGCGACGCGAGGATCTTGCCCCCGAGGTGGCTAGGGCCGACTCCGTTGCCCGTGTAGCCGAGCCCGTAGTGGACGTTGCCGTGCCGGCCCGTCGAGCCGAAGAACGGCATCGTGAATCCGGACACGTTGATCGGCCCTCCCCACCCGGCCTCGAGCGGTACGCCAGCGAAGGCCGGGAAGAGCCGGTACAGGTCGCGCCCGACGCGGGCGACCAACCGCCGGTCGTAGTCGTACCGATCATCGATGTGCCGAGCCAGATCCGGCTGCAGCCCGCCGAGCCCGAACGCGATCCGCCCGTCGGGCGTCGTCCGCGTGTAGTGGATCGAGGAGCGCAGGCTCCGGATCTGCTCGCCCCCGGTCCATCCCATCGCCTCGAGCCGCTCGGGCGCGGGCTCGGTCACGACCATGTACGAGCCCCGCACCGTGGTCCGCGCGTAGAACTCCTTCCACCAGGTCGCCCACGCGCCGAGCCCGACCACGGCTTCAGCCGCGGTGACCCGGCCGGTGAGCGTCTCGGCGACCGCTGGGCTGGAGGCTCGGAACCGCGTGACGGGCGTGTGCTCGAAGATCCGAACGCCCTTGTCGATCAACGCCCGCCGGAGCCCCCGCGCGAGGCGGGCCGGCTGGAGGTTCGCGGCGTCGTGGATCAGCAGCCCCCCGCCGAACGCCGGCGAGGCGCACCGCTCCTGGACCTGCGCGGGGGTGAGTGGCTCGTACTCGTTCGCGATCCCCAATAGCTCGGCGAGCTCGAGCGTGCGCTCCCACGAGCCCTCGTGCGTCGAGTTCGTCGCGACAGCGAGGTCCCCCGCGTGGACGAACCACGCGTCGACGTCGTTCGCCTCGCACCACCCGCCGATCTCGGTTGGTGAGCGTCCCGCCGTCATCAGGAGCTCGAGTGCGTCGGCCTCGCCGTAGGTCATCACCATGTCGCGGAGGTGACCCCACCACCCGTCGCAGAACCCGCCGTTGCGCCCGCTCGGGCCGCCGCCGCAGATGTCGGCCTCCAGCAGCACGACGTCGAGGTCCGGGGAGCGCTCCTTCAGGAACCACGCGGTCCACATGCCCGTGTACCCGCCGCCGAGGATGACGACATCGGCGGTGGTGTTGCGGACGAGCGGCGGCGCCTCGGGCCCGGCGAACTCGGGCAGCGCGAGGGCCTCCTCGAGCCACCAGGAGCGTCGGGCGGGGCGCGGCGCGTCGTTCACGTGGGTCCCCTCCGGGTCCGGCAGCGCTCCATCGTCCCACGCTCGACGGGGAGGCGAGCGGGTCGAACGGCCGCGGGCATCACCGCCCGAGGATCGCCTCCATCTCCGGCGTCCCGGGTTCGATGTGGACGAGGTCCGGCACCGCCGCGAAGGCCCGGTCGGCAGACACGAGCGCCTCGGCCTCCGCGGCGAGCGTTCCGGCCGCGAGGACGGCGTCGAAGCACCCAATTTCCGGATGGTTCTCGAACAAGCGGAGCCCCGCCCACAGGTCGTCCTCCTCGATCACGAGTAGGGGTGCGAGGAGGTGGACGTAGGCTCCGGCCAGTTCGGCTGCATCCCGTCGACCGCGACGCCTTGCCCGCACGTGCGCGAACTCCTGTATCGCCTCGGCGGTCGTCGTGGCGGTGAGGCTCCCCCGCTCGATCGCGCGCAGTAGCTCGCGGCACGGCTGGCGGAGCGGATGGTCGGCGCCTTTCGCGTAGACCAGGACCGTCGTGTCAAGGACGATCAACGACGGTTCCCTCTGAGCTCGTCGAGCTCGATCCGAAGCTCCGACGGGTCGTCGGCGACCGGCATGTCGGGGGCGGACAGGATGCGCTCGACGGCCTCTCGCCGAGCGGGTCCGGTCGACGGCAGGGCTCGGTCGATCGCCTCACGGATGACCGACGCGACCGACACCCCTCGGTGCTTGGCCTCGGCCGCAACCCGCCTGTATCTGGCCTCGTCGAGCAGGATCTGCAGGCGCCTTTCGAACATACACATACGGTAGCATGTGTAGCTTCTGAGGGATTCCTCCGGTCGGCGGAGTTCCAATAGGATGGCTCCCTTGCCTCCGTGCCTGCTGGTATCGTGCCAACCCCGTCCTGACCGGCCGTTCAGGAGGCGTCGATGAGCGATCCACGCAAGAAGCGCAGCTGGCAGGTCACCGACGGGCCATCGCGCGCGCCCGCGCGGGCGATGCTCCGAGCCGTCGGGTTCTCCGAGGAGGACTTCGGCAAGCCGCAGGTCGCCGTCGCCAGCAGCTGGAACGAGGTCACGCCCTGCAACTACCACCTCGACAAGCTCGCGGCGCTCGCCAAGGAGGGTGTCCGCCAGGGCGACGCCGTCCCGATCGAGTTCACCACGATCGCCATCTCCGACGGTATCGCGATGGGCCACGAGGGCATGAAGGCCTCGCTGATGTCCCGAGACCTGATCGCCGACAGCGTCGAGCTCGTGCTGCACGCCGAGCGGATGGACGGCTTCGTCGGCATCGCCGGATGCGACAAGTCCGAGCCCGGGATGCTCATGGCGATGGCCCGCATGGACCTGCCGGCCGTCTATCTGTACGGGGGCACGATCCTGGCCGGCACCTACCAGGGTCGCGACATCACGATCCAGGACGTGTTCGAGGCCGTGGGCGCGCACGCCAAGGGCTCGATGAGCGACGACGAGCTCCTGGCCGTAGAGCGCGCCGCGTGCCCCGGCGCGGGCTCGTGCGCCGGGATGTACACCGCGAACACGATGGCCGCCGCCGCCGAGGCGCTCGGCATGTCGCTGCCCGGGGCCGCGAGCCCGCCCGCGGTCGACTACCGGCGCGAGGTCTTCGCGCGCGAGTCCGGCATCGCGGCCGCGCGCCTGCTCGCCGAGGGCGGCCCGACGCCGCGCCAGATCATGTCGAAGGCCTCGTTCGAGAACGCGATCGCCGTGACGATGGCGCTCGCCGGCTCGACGAACGCGGTCCTGCACCTGCTCGCTATCGCGCACGAGGCGGGCGTAGAGCTCGAGCTCGACGACTTCGACCGGATCTCGCGGACGGTGCCTCACCTCGTCGACGTCCGGCCGGCCGGCCGGTTCGTGATGCAGGACCTCGACCGCGTGGGCGGCGTTCCGGTCGTGATGAAGGAGCTGCTCGAAGCCGGACTGCTGCATAGCGACTGCGTAACGGTCACCGGCAGGACGATCGCCGAGAACCTCGCGGCGATGGACGTCCCCGCGCCCGACGGCACCGTGGTTCACGCGTTCGCGGACCCGATCCACGCCGAGGGCGGCACCGCGATCCTGTACGGCTCGCTCGCGCCCGAGGGCTCGGTCATGAAGATCGCGGGCGCCAAGTCGCTCGAGTTCCGAGGCACCGCGAAGGTGTTCGACTCGGAG
>DATEDE010000118.1:0-15959 GCA_035286545.1 Actinomycetota bacterium
CTCGGCGGTGGGCGCGGTGACGCGAGCGAATTGCGCCGGCAGCGACTTGGGCTTGCGGAAGGCGCCCGCCGCGTCGATGTAGCCGAGCGGCTGGCACGTCGCCACCTTGTACAGGCGCTGCTCCGGGTCGTGCAGCGAGTAGGGCGTGCCCGCGGCGTCGCCGGCCATGTAGGCGCCGGCGGTGCGCTCGGACCAGGACGGGTCGCTCGAGTCCGAACCGTAGGTCACCTGGATCACGCGGAACAGGAAGCGCCGTCCGCGCTCGGCGTCCTCGCCCACGAGCAGCTCGCCCAGGAACAGGTCCGTGCCGTAGAACGAGCGGAACGTCGCCTCCAACACGCTCTTGCCGAAGATCCTGCCCTTGTAGTCGCTCATCGCTTCCGCCTCATCGGTTCAGAACCTCGTGGAAGTCCTGGAACAACACCTCGACGTCGTCCTGCGACATCCCCCGGCGGCCGAGCGCGTCCCGGAAGGCGCGCCGCACGTCGACCACGTCATAGCCCGTTACCCGCGCGGCCTGGTGCGCCCTGGCGAGCGGGTAGGGGTACCCGACGAAGGCCGGGTCGTCCGCCAAGCCGGCCAGCCGAGCCAGCACGGCGGCGGCCGGCACCGGCCCGCTGGCCACGTCCACCCGGAACGCGTACGAGGCCGTGGGCGCGAGATGCGCCACGAAGATGTCGCCCACGTACAGCCGTCCGAACACCGGGTCGGTCGAGATCCGGGCGGCCCACGTGGCGCGCCCCAGCTCGCGGTCGCCGCGCCGCTTCACCAGCGTGACCAGCGGCGCGTTCCGCCCCCAGAAGAGGGTCGACGCCTTCACGACGCCTGCGAGGGACACGCGGCGCGAGACCGCCTCCTCGTGCACGCGCCGGACGATCGCCTGCGGCACCAGTGGCCCGCCGTGCAGCGACCCGTCGACGAGCACCAGGTCGCCCGCCGCGGCCCCGCGGACCGTGCTCGCCACCTCGGCCCACTCGGCCCACTCGCGGAGGGCGTCGACCGGTCTCGGCAGCTCGGGCAGCCGTTCGGGCTCCTGACCGCAGAGCTCGGTCAGGGTCGCACGCGCGAGGACCTGCATCTCCTCGGGCGATACAGCTCGGACGGTGAGCGTGGGACGCTCGACCAGCTCCGTGACCCCGTGGGCGAACCGGACGCGCGCCGCCCGGTAGGCAGCCACCTGGAACGAGCGCCCGTCGGCCACCACGCACGAGCCGCCGTCGACCGCCCACACCGTGCCCGGGTCGGCCGCGTCCACGGGCGCGATCTCGAACGCGTCGGGGTGCCCCTGCACGACCAGCGCCTCGTCCAGGCGCGCCTGTCCCTCGAGCACGTGGATCTGCGAGGCCGGGTGCTCGAGCAGGTCCACCACGAAGGAGGCCGCGTCGTCGAGCTGGTCGTCCCCGACCAGGTCGAGGCTCAGCAGGCGCGCGCCGGAGGGGTCCGCCACGGCCGAAGCGTACCCGAGCGCTCCGACACCTCGGCAGCCGCTTGCCCGTGGCTCCCCCGGGTCATGCCCTTCTAGTCATTCCGGGCCATCTCCCCCACCCGGGGGACTACACCGACGGGACCCCCCGGCCGATACATCCCTTGACGCCCAACAGATCCGAGAGGGGAAACGAAGATGTTGGGATCCTTGGTCAAGCGAGACCGGCGGCCGCTCTGGGGAGCGATCTCCGTCCTCCTGCTCTTCGCGATAGGTGCCTCGGTGTACATGGGAGCTCGAGCCCGCTCGAGCGCCTCGGCCGAAGCGGCGAGGGATGCCGAACTCATCGCGCAGACCGAGCTCGCCCCGCTGCTCATGCCGCGCGACCTCATGGCACCGATCGTCGACGAACGCGCCACCGAGCTCGGGGAGCTGATCGAGGCGACGATCACGTCGAGCGGCGACGTGGGTCGCGTGCGCATCTACTCCTCGCTCGGCCGGATCCTCTACGCGACCGAGACGAACATCGTCGGCACCCGTCCCAGCTATCTGCGCGACCTGACGTTCGACGTCGTGAACGGTGACACGCAGACCCAGATCCACAGCGGCCTGCTCCAGACCTACGTCCCGATCTGGCTCTCCCCCGACGGCACCGTCGTGGTCGCCGAGATGTCCCAGCCCTACGGCCCGATCGCGGCAGCGGCGTCCCGTACGTGGAACCAACTCGCGCTCGCTTGCGTCGTCCTGCTGCTCGGGGGCATCGCGATGATCGTGACGACGAGCCTGTCGAGGGCCTCTGGGAAGACCTCGGTCCCGGTCTACGCGCCACAGGCGCCGGTTCGCCAGCCCAGGGACCTCCTGGCGCCGGCTGCGGACGCCCCGATCTACCAGCAGGCGGGCTTCAGGGTGGTCGAGGAGCAACGCCTGGCGGCCGAGGCCCGTGCGAGTGCCGCCGAGGAGAACTACCGAAGCGTCCAGCAGCAGCTGAAGGCCACGCTCGGCCAGATGAAGGACCTCGAGGGGAGACTCGCGATGCAGGAATCCCATGCGACTACGAACGACGCCGAGCTCCAGGCGCTCCGCGACCAGCTGCGCGACACGGCGGAGCGGCTGCACAAGGCCGACATCGACAACAACCAGCTCCGCGAGCGCATGGCGCTCCGACAGCGGGAGCTGGAGGAAGCGCGGCACCAGGTCGCCTCCATCCGGGCGGAGGGGAGCGATGCAGAGGAGCTCAAGCAACGCCTCGTGGCTGCCGAGCGTCGGGCTGGAGAGCTGGCACGTCAGGCAGAGCGACTGGAGAGCGAGCTCGATCACACGAAGAGCAAGCTACACATGACGAAGCTCTCCGAGGCGCTGCGCGAATTCGACAGCGACGAGATCGACATCGACATCGAGGTCGGCGCCGACGAGGACGACCTGTTCGAGCACCCGGTCATCATCCGGGGTAACGGGTTCGCATCGCACGGGAAGGTGCGGTGATCGCGGTGGCCGACACGATCGACACGACGCAGACGCGGCTCCGGGACCTCCCCGCCCCCCCTCAGCGCTCGACACCTGGAGACGGGATCGCCCACCAGATCTCGTCGGCGGGGCTGCAGATCTCGCAGGCGGCCGACGAGCTGCAGGCCGCGGCCCGGGGGCTGCTCGAGGCCGATCGCGCGGCGAGGGAGGCCGAGGCGCGCTGGTCGACGGCGGACTCCCAGCTCGCGCTGGCCGCCCAGAACAACGCCGAGCTCCTGGAGGCGCTCGAGAGCGCCCGGGAGGCCCTCGCCGAAGCCGACGAGCGTGCCCGGCGCGCGGATCAACGCCTGCAGACTACGGTCGAGCACCAGAACGAGATGGAGCTGCAGCTCGCAGAGATCGAGGCGAAGTGGCGCGAGGCCGAGGCCCAGCCCAAGGTCACGCTGATCGTCGACGACGAGCGCGAGGAGCTCCAGCAGACGGTCGGCGCCGAGATCCGCCGCCCGCTCACTTCGATCCTCGGGCTCACGCTAGCGCTCAAGCACGCCGACCCGAAGTCGCCCGAGTCCAAGAGCATGATCAAGCAGCTCGCGACGAACGCCCGGCGGCTGGACCGCCTGGTGGGTCAGATGCTCGATCTCGACAAGATCGCGACGGGCGTGTTCGTGCCGAACCGCCGGCGCACCGACGTCGAGGCGCTCGTGCGCCGCGTCGTCGAGGAGGCGCCGGACCTGTCGAACCGCGACCTGAAGATCGAGACCGAGCACGTCGCGATCAACCTCGATCCCGCGCTCACGGAGCAGATGGTGGAGACCCTGCTCATGAACGCGGGTCGTCGATCCGCACCGGGGAACCCGGTGTGGGTGAAGGTCTCCTCGGACCAGGATGGCGTCGTCATCGCCGTCGACGACACCGGTCCCGAGACGCCGACAGGGCTGCGGGCGGACAAGCTGTCCACATCCCTGACGGACGACAGGGGTCCCGCCGCTCGGCGCAAGAAGCCGAGGGGGGCGACGGGGCTGGTCCTGCTGTCGAGGCTGGCCGAGCTTCACGGCGGCAGGGCCTGGGTCGAGGAGCGTCCGGGTGGCGGCGCGTCGTTCCGCGTGTTCCTGCCGAACGCAGTACAGGAGCCGCACGAGGAGGACACCGACGCGCGCGCCGTCGACCTGGTTTCGGAGGAGGAGGACGAGATCCTGTTCGACACGGCGATCGCTTCGTCCGGTCGTCACGAGCTCTCGAGCTTCGACGACCTGACCGGCGACATCGCTGTCTGAGGGCTCGACGAGCCCGCGCTGGCCCGGAGCGCCACCCGTGGCGCTTCGGGCCTTCGCACGTCCTACGTGATCAGCTGCCGCCCGTAGCCCAGGAGCCCGATCAGCGAGAGCACGACCGCCGCGACGGCGAAGCCGAACCCGCCCTCGCCCGACTCCGACCGGGTCTCCTGGATCGCCTTGACCCCGATCCCCAGGGCGACGGCGAAGGCCGCCACTGCGGGCGCCGGCGGGAAGGAAGCCGCCGTTCCCAGGACCCCGACCACCATCACCACGATGAACGAGGCGACGGCCAGCCTGTTCACCCCGGTGCGACCACCACCCTTGGAAGAGGAGGCGCGCTCCTCCGAGGCCCGGACGATCTGCTCGGCCGACGGCGTGACCGTCGGCTGCGGCATCTGCCTCCACCCCGGCTCGACCGTCGTGTCCCGCCCGCACTGCGTGCACTCGACGATGTCGTCGGCGAGCTCCTCGGCGCAGTAGGGACAGACCTTCACGGCGGCGTGAGCATACGCCGACGCCGGGCCGGAACCGAACCGCGCAACGATCCACGGCCCGGTTCCGTCGATGGCTCGAGCGGCCTCGAGCTCGACCCTCGGCGTGGACATCCTCTAGGTCGGCCGCGGCCGTCCTACCCGAGCGCCTTCAGCAGCTCCCTCGCGATCACGACTCGCTGGATCTGATTCGTGCCTTCATAGATCTGGGTGATCTTCGCGTCGCGCATGAAGCGCTCGACCGGGTACTCGCGGATGTAGCCGTAGCCGCCGAGTACCTGGACGGCGTCGGTCGTGATCCGCATCGCCGCGTCCGAGGCGAAGCACTTCGCGACGCTGGAGAAGTAGGTCATCCGAGGGTCGCCGGCGTCACAGAGCGCGAGTGCCTTGTAGACGAGTAGGCGTGCGGCCTCGAGCTGCATCGCCATATCGGCGAGCATGAAAGACACACCCTGGAACTCGGCGATCGGTCTTCCGAACTGCTCGCGCTCGGTGGCGTAGCGCGCGGCGAAGTCGAACGCCCCCTGCGCGATCCCGAGCGCCTGGGCGGCGATCAGCGGCCGCGAGTGGTCCAGCGTCTTCAGCGCGATCTTGAAGCCCTCGCCCTCGGCGCCTATCAGCCGGTCGGCGGGGATCCGGGCATCGGTCAGCACGACCTCACGGGTGGGCGAGCCGCGGACGCCCATCTTCTCCTCCTTGCGCCCGAACCCGACCCCCGGATCGTCCCTCATCACCAGGAAGGCGCTGATGCCCTTGGAGCGCTCGGCGACGTCGCGCGTGGCGAACACGACGTAGGCGTGGCTGACGCCCGCGCCGGTGATGAACCGCTTCGTGCCGTTCAGGACGAAGCCGTCGCCGTCACGCTCGTACCGCGTGACCATCGCCCCGGCGTCCGAGCCCGAGCCCTCCTCGGTGAGCGCGTAGGACATGAGGATCTCGCCGCGAACGATCCCCTCGATCATCCAGCGACGCTGCTCCTGCGTCCCCTCCAGCATCAGAGGCACCACGCCGAGCTTGGTCACCGCGGGCGCGAGCGCGACGCCCGCGGCCACTCGCGAGAGCTCCTCGATCATCACGCCGAACGCGAGGGAGCCGCCGCCCGAGCCTCCGTACTCCTCGGGATAGCCGACCCCCGTGAGCTCATTCTGAACGAGGACCTCGAACAGGTCCTCGGGCCACTCGTCGGTCCGGTCGATCTGGTCGGCGCGGGGCGCGATCTTGTCCTCGGCGATCCTCCGCACGAGGAGGCGGAACTCCTCGAGCTCCGGCGGCAGCGCGAACCGCTCGAGCTCGGCCATCTCAGAGGCGGCGGAGCACCAGCGCGTCGCCCTGACCGCCGCCGCCGCAGATCGTCGCCGCCCCGAGGTCCACGCCGCGCCGGCGCATCTCGTGCGCGAGCGTGAGCACGATGCGGGCGCCGGAGGCCCCGATCGGGTGCCCGATCGCGACGGCCCCGCCGTTCACGTTCACGAGCTCCTCGTCGAACCCGAGGATCCGCGCGACGTTCAGCGAGACCGCCGCGAACGCCTCGTTCACCTCGAGCAGCCCGAGGTCGTGGACGTCCAGTCCCGCCTTCTTGAGGGCGTTCTGCAGCGCGATCGCCGGCACCGTGTGCAGGTACGCGAACCGTTCGGCCGCCATGCCGTGAGCCAGGATCTCGGCAAGGGGTTCCAGTCCGAGCTGCTCGGCCTTGGACGCGCTCGTCACGACCAACGCGGCAGCGCCGTCGCTGATCTGCGAGGCGTTGCCCGCCGTGATCGTGCCGCCCTCCGAGAACGCGGGGGGGAGCCCGGCGAGCGCCTCCGGCGTCGAGTCCGGCCGGATGCCCTCGTCACGCTGCACGACCACAAGATCGCCCTTGCGCTGCGGGATCTGGACGGGCGCGACCTCTTCGGCAAGCGCGCCCGACTCCCATCCCGCCGCCGCCCGCTGGTGCGAGCGTGCGGCCCAGGCGTCCTGCTCCTCGCGCGAGATGCCGAGATCGGCGTTCACCTGGTCGCTCGACTCCCCCATGTGGACCTTCGTGAAGGTCGACCACAGCCCGTCGTGGATCATCGTGTCGACCATCTCGGCGTGGCCGAGGCGCGAACCTTCACGCGCCGCCGGGAGCACGAAGGGCGCATTCGTCATCGACTCCATCCCGCCGGCGACGACGACCTCGACCTCCCCCGCGCGGATCATCTGGTCGGCGAGCGCGATCGCAGTGGTGCCCGACAAGCACACCTTGTCGACGTTCAACGCCGGGATCTCCTTGGGGATGCCGGCCGCGACCGCGGCCTGTCGTGCCGTTATCTGCCCGGTGCCGGCCCGAAGCACCTGTCCCATCACCACGTACTCGACCTGGTCCGACGCCACGCCCGCGCGCGCGAGCGCCTCGCGGATCGCGACGGTCCCCAGGTCCACGGCCTGCAGATCCGCGAACGCGCCCCGGAACCTGCCGATCGGCGTCCGCGCGCCCGCGACGATGACCGACGGCGTCATGCGCCGAGTCTACCCTCGGCCCGCGATCCACTCCTCCACGGCGTCGACGAACCGTTGGGCATCAGCCACGGCCCGCGCGGCTTCCGCGAACGAGATGTCGGAGGTCTCGTAGTCCGCTTCGCTCCGCTGACCGAAGAGCTCCCCAAGGACCGCCGCGACCATTCGGTCGAAGCCGCCCTCGAGCACGACGCGAGACCCGAAGATCCGGATGGTCCCTGCATGTCCTTTCGCCTCCGCCCCCATCATCCGCAGCGCAGCCCGCGCGGCATGGAAGGCGGAGTGTAGGCGCTCGAGATCGCCTCGTTCGAGAAGCCGCTCGACAGGAGGAGGCGTGCGGCCCCGAGCTCGCTCCGACTTCGCCGGAGGCTCGCGGCGACGGCCTCACTCACGCGACCCGACGTCCCTCACTCTTGGCGGCGGCGATCACCGGCCGTGCGGTCGCTTCGAAATCGGCTTCGGCGACCGGAAGCGCGGTCACGAGAGCGTTGTGCTCCAGTGTTCGCTCCCAGAGGAGTCCACTCATCGCGTGGATCTCTTCGTAGGGCGAGTCGACCCGGTCGAGGATGACCATGAGGTCGATGTCGGACTCGGCCCGCTGGTCGCCCCGGGCCCACGAGCCGAACAGCAGTACCTGCTTCAACCGCTCGCCGTAGAGGGACCTGAGGTCCTCCGCGACGAGCTTGGCGATGCGCTCGACGTCATCAGTGGTCAGATCCCGGTCCATGATCACCGATGGTAACGCGCATGCCGCCAGCGCCCGAACACCTCGAGACCGTCTGGGCAGAACCGTTCGCGCGCGATCATCGCGTCGACCTCGGCGAGCGGCAGGAACGCACCCCAGGCGACCTCCTCGGGCTGCCAGACGACAGGTCCGTCCCAGACCACGTCGAACACCCGGCCCCATGCCTGCCCGCTGGGTGCCGAGTAGCGGTGCTCGAATCGGAAGGTGGGGGTCGCGCGAACGCCCAGCTCCTCTTCGAGCTCCCTGGCGGCGCACGCCTCATAGGACTCCCCCGCCGCGTTCACTCCTCCCGCGCACACGTCGAAGAACCCGGGGTACACGTCTTTGGTCTCGGTCCGCCTATGCACGTACAGCTCCTCGGCCGTGTTCAGCACGAACACGTACGTGCACCGATGAAGGAGGTTGCGGGCCCGCATCTCGCGTCGCGAAACCGACCCGACGACCTCATCCGCCTCGTCGACCACGTCGACGAGCTCCTCGCCGGGGTCGGTCACCTCAGCCGCGGCCGAACGCCCAGAAAGACCAGCCGTCGAGCTCGGGGACCTCTTCGCCGAGCGCGCCGAGGGTCGAGCAGATCTGCGTCCGGTGGTCATTCCCGTGGTGGATCGCCTGGAGCAGCAGGAGCCCCTCGGCGTCGGGCGTGTCCGGATAGGCGCCCTGGTGGTCCACGATCCGAGCCCGGAGCTCCCCGCGCTCCAGCGCCTCGAGGGACTCGGCCCACCGAACCCGATGCTCCGGGAGCTCGGACCGCAGCTGCGCCAAGGTCACGCCCGTGCGATCCTCCATCGGAGGCGGCGAGGGCTCCCGCAACCGGAGCAGGTAGCGCGTGTCCGCGTCGATCAGGTGCGTCATGGTGTCGATCATCGACCCGTACGTGCCCGGCACGGACGCGTCCAGCCTGTCCGCGGGCGATCCGTCGAGATGGTCGATCAGCGTCTCGGTCGCCCACAGGTGGTGGTCGAACATCGCACGGAGCTCGTCCTTCGGCGTCGTCATGCCCGCACTGTAGCGTTCGGCCAGCGCAGGCACCCTCTTCGCGTTCGAGCTATGAACCGCGGGGGGTTAGTCCCTGGACCCGACCGCGATCTCGATCTGCTGGATGATCTCCTCGCCGATCAGCTCGTCGCGTGCGATAAGCGAGTCGCGAAGCGCGACCACCACGTCGCGGTTCTCCTCGAGCAGCTTGGTGACCTTCTCGCGCTGCTCGGCCAAGATCTCCTCGACCCGAGCCTTGCCGTCGCCGTCGGACAGCACCTTGCCAACCAGGTTCTTGGACCCGATCGGTCCCTCGGCGATCGCGTCGAAGCTGATCAGCGACCCGGCCATCCCGAACGAGCCGACCATCTGCGCCGCGAGCGTCGTGGCGTGCTGCAGGTCGGCGGCCGGCCCGGTCCCGGTCTCGCCGAAGAACATCTCCTCGGCCACGAGGCCGCCGAGCGCGATCGCGATCCCAGCCTCGATCTCGGTCCGGGTGCGGGTGAAGCGCTCCTCCTCGTCGCCGTGCGCGAGCAGTCCGAGAGAGGCTCGGCGCTTGATGATCGACAGCACCTCGAGTCGACGGCCCTTGCCCAGGAAGTAGGCGACGGTCGCATGCCCTGACTCATGGGTGGCCACCGAGACGCGATCGGACTCCGTGTAGACGACTGCCTGCTTGAACCCGAGCTCCTCGGTCAGCTTGGCCTCGTGGATGTCCTCGACGTTCATCTCCGTGCGCCCGCCGCGCAGCGCGACGAGCAACGCCTCGTCGAGCAGATGCTCGATCATCACCGGCGTGTAGCCGAACGTGTCGTGCGCCAGGCGCTCGCGTGTGTGATCGTCGTCGAGGACCGCGTGGTGCTGCTTGCGGTCCATGAAGAAGTCGATCAGCTCGCGGCGCTCGTTCTTGGACGGCACGTCGAAGTACAGGCGCCGGTCGAACCGCCCGGGCCGCATGAGCGCCGGGTCGAGCTGGTCGGCTCGGTTGGTGGCCGCGATCAGCAGGATGTTGTTGTAGGTCGGCTTGCTCGCCGCGATGCGCCTGTCCGGCGGCAGGTAGGCGTTGACCCACTCGATCATGCGGGCCCTGAACCGGGGGCCCCACGGCGGCGTGTCGAACGACTGCATCTGGATCAGGAGCTCGTTCACCATCCCCGACCCGCCGGGACCCATGAAGCTGGACGAGACGCGGCCGAGGCCCGTGCCGTCGGGACTGGCGTTCATGCTGCCGCGCTCGCCGCCGATCGCGTCGATCTCCTCGATGAACCCGATCGCGCCACCCTCCTTGCGCGCGAGCTTGCGGAGCTTGCGGAAGAAGGAGCGGATCTTCGAGTTCGTCATGCCGAACCACATCGACTGGAACGCGGGAGCCGCGCTGAACAGGAACGGGACGCCGGCCTGCTTCGCCATCGCCTTGGCTAGGTACGTCTTGCCGGTCCCCGGAGGACCCTCGAACAGGATGCCGCGACGAGGGTTGCCGCCGAGCTGCGAACGGAACGTCGCGTAGCCCTGGAAGACGTCCAGGGTTCGCATCACCTCATCGACCTGGCTGTCCAGCCCCCGGATCTCGTCCAGGCCGACCTCGATCTCCTCGGGTCGGACGACCACGTGGGGCGAGCGGCCGCTGAACAGCGGCATCGCCATCATGAGCAGGATCAGCGCGAACAGACCGACTATCGGCAACCAGATGATCGCGTCCGGACCGAGCGTGGGGAGCTTGAACGGGTTGTCGCTCAGGTAGCGGTACCAGAGATAGCCGTCTAGGAGCGTGAGGACGATCAGGAGCCGCCACAGCCGGCGCTTGCGCGTCCTCTCGCGGACCTTGAAGACGTCCGCGCGGCCCTTGGAGGCCACATCCGAGCCCTGGAGGATCGCGGCGGTCGAGCGGTTCGTCTGCTTCACGAGCACCTCGCGGTCGACATCGGACGGGTCAGGACATCGTACGCGGGTAGGGGAATGAACGCATCGGGCGTTCGACGTACGGTGCGGGACCATCGGCCGAGGGCACACCGGCCCGTCGAGCGCGGCGAACGGCTATCGTGCCTGCCCATGGCTCGGAAGAAGCTGGCGCCCGTACCCCGCGAGGACGCACGCACGGTGGGGGCGCTCCTGCGCGGCCTGCGCCGGGCGGCCGGGTACCGAGCGGTCCAGGACGCGGCCTCCGCCGCAGGATTCCCGGCCGCCCGACAGACCATCTACGCCTACGAGAGGGGCGGGCTGACCCCTTCGCTCCAGCAGTTCCTGGACCTCGTCGAGTTCTACGCCCTGCGCCCGGGTCCGGCCGAGCACGCCAAGCCCGAGGATGACCGTCGGGCGCAGGCGGTCGCCGCGATCACCCGAGCCCTGACCCTGCCCGCGTACCACGTCCGGCAGGCGTACGATCTGATCGACCGCCTCCAGCCACCGCTCGCCGAGGGGCGACGGCGCAACCCGTCGTGATGCTCACGGCGATCGACCACGTCGGGATAGCCGTCGAGGACCTCGAGGCCGCGGTCGAGCATTACCGGCGGACCTTCGGCATCGAGCCCGTCCACCGCGAGCGCGTCGAGTCCCAGGGCGTCGAAGAGGTGCTGTTCGCCGTCGGTGAGTCGTACATCCAGCTGCTCGGGGCGCTCGGTCCCGAGACGCCTGTCGGGCGGTTCCTCGAGAAGCGTGGGCCAGGCGTGCACCACGTCGGCTACCGGGTCGACCGCGTCGGGGACACGCTCGACCGCCTGCGTGCCGAGGGCGTGCAGCTGATCGACGCGGAGCCGCGGGCCGGATCCCGCGGCACCACGATCGCGTTCGTGCATCCCCAGAGCATGGGCGGTGTGCTCGTCGAGCTCGTTGAAGTGCCCTCGTAGAGCGTGGAACTGCGGAGGGATGCTCCTTGATCTCCACCAAGCCGTCCGGCTAGCGAAGGATCCGCAGCGAACGCAGAGCAGGAGCGGGGACGTGGATCTCGCCGGAGCCGCACTCTGACGGCGCAGTTGTTCGCCTTCAGGGTTCGGATACGACAAGCCGACCAGTCGCTCCGCCGGGGCACGCGCGTCGCAGATGGTGGTCGCAGTTGGGCGTTGAGCATCCGCCGAGCAGGCACGGGGAGGGCTGGCGGAGATCGGAACGGCGTGCACCCTTCGGTCGAGGGCACCTCGACCTCGGTCTAGTGGACCCTCCGCATCGCATGCGCGCACCGTGCCGGACTTCACAGCCACCGGAAGCAGCTTCGCAGGCTGAGCGCGGAGCCGCACGACAGGGGGAAGCGGTCGTGAGCGGAGGAGTCAGGGCAGGACCTCAACAGAAGTATGCCGGCGGACAGCCCGCCCGAGGGCCCCGTCGAGCGTGACCAGGCTGGCGTCGAGCGCCTCAGCGAGAGCGACGTAGCTTGCGTCCGACGCCGCGAAGTTCGCAGTTAGCTCGTAGGTCCGTGCGATCAAGCTCACATGCATATGCCGGGTGAGGGGGAGCGAGATGTAGTCGACCAGGGCATCGCGTGCGGCGTCCGCGCTGGTCGAACCCGTGCGCACGTGGCGCGCGAGGCCGCTCACCACCTCCGCGTCGCAGATGGCCGGCACATGAAGCTCGTCGTCGCCAGCGAAGAACTCACGTAGGGCATCGGACTCCTCTTCGTCCGCCACTAGTTGCACGAGGGCGGATGCATCCAGGACCAGACGCATCAGTGGGGAGGCAGCGGTCCACGCAGCTCCCGGATCCAGGCGACCACGTCCTCGGTCGTCGCCTTGCTCCGCCGGCCCTTTATCCGCTCGCGGAACTGTTCCCAGTATTCCTCCGCCGGCAGATGCTCGACCTCCCGCTCTAGGATCTCCTGGATGTAGGCCGTGAGCGACTTGCCCGAAAGCCGCGCACGCCGCTTGAGCTCACGATGGAGCTCGGGAGGGACGTTTCGCACCTGGATCATGACCACCTCCCGAGGGTGCCACATGCGCAACGCATGCGCAACGGCTCGTTCCTCAGGGAGGTCTCGCGACCCTAGCCGATGGGTATGACAGCGCTCCTACGGCAGGCTGGTCAGGCCACGCTCGGGAGCGTTGATCAGCACGGCGACGTTGCCCTCGGGCAGATGCCCGTCCCCCATGAGCTGGTGTACGAGGCCGGAATCGGCGTAGTCGTACGTGTGCCCGAGGGTGGTCTTCACCTTGCCTCCGCGCACGAGGTCGTTGAAGGCGGCAGCCTGTTCGTCGTTGAACAGGTGCGAGCCCTGGTAACGCTTCTGCATGTACCAGAGGTACCTGACGTCCACCATCGTGTCGTAGCCGCTGGTCCCGGCGCAGATCACGACCATGCCGCCACGCTCGCAGACGAATATCGAGGTCGGGATCGTGTCCTGGCCCGGGTGGTCGAAGACGATGTTCGGGCTCTTCTTCTCGCCGAGCACGTCCCAGATCGCCTTGCCGAAGCCCTTGGCGCCCTCGAACCAGGTCTTCCACTCCGGCGAGTCCCACGCCGGCGGCACCCCCCAGTGCGTGAACGACTTGCGGTCGATGTACCCCACGGCGCCGAGGCTCTTCGAGTACTCGCCCTTCTCCTCGCTCGAGACCACCGCGACCGCCTTGGCGCCGGCCAGCGCCACCAGCTGCACCGCGAGCGAGCCGAGGCCGCCCGAGGCCCCCCAGACCAGCACGACGTCGCCCTCCTTCACGGTGTTGGGCGCCCAGCCGTGGAGCATCCGGTACGCCGTCGAGCCGGTGAGCGTGGGCGCTGCGGCCTCCTCCCAGGTCAGCGCCTCGGCCTTGGGCAGGCACTGGTGAGCCTGCACCTTGGTGAACTGCGCGAAGGAACCCCAGCACGAGTCGTAGCCCCACACCCGGAAGCTCGGCGCGAGGCCCGGGTCGCCACCCTCTGCCACCCAAGGGTCGTCGTGGTCCCACTGGCCGGCGTGAACGACCACGTGGTCGCCGACCTTCACGTTGGTGACCTCTGAGCCGACCGCGTAGACGATGCCCGAGGCGTCCGAGCCGACGATGTGGAACTCGGTCGGCTCGCCCCAGCGGGCCTGGGTCTTGGTCACGTCGACCGGGATCCCGCGCGCGGCCCAGACGTTGTTGAAGTTCACTCCGGCCGCCATGACCATCACGAGCGCGTCATGAGGCCCGGGCTCGGGGACGTCGATCACCTCGTCCACGATCGCGTCGCGCGGCTCGCCGAAGCGATCGGGCCGGACGAGCTGCGCGTGCATCTGCTTCGGCACCTCGCCGACCGGCGGCAGCTCGCCGATGTCGTACAGGTCCTTGCCCATGGGTCCACCTCTGTCGGTCGTGGGATGTGCGGCGACGATAGGCGAGGCCGCCGCGGGCCGACAAACGCGGTTCAGGCCGGTTGCGCGGCAGCGCTCTGAGGACACGTGGTGGCGCGGGGGCACCAGGTGCAGTACGGACCCGGCCGCAGCGGGACCAGGCGACCCGCCTGGGAAGCCGAGACCGCGCGGATCGCCTCGACGACGCGGTCCGCGGCCCGCTCGAGCACCCGAGCGTCCACGTCCTCAGCCTGCCACTCCCCCGAGTCCAGGTAGAGCGTGGCCACACGGTACGGAGGCACGCCGAACCGCAGCGCGAGCAGGAGCGCGTAGAACCGCATGTCCTCCGCGTGCTCGGGCCAGGCCTTCCCGGTCTTCAGGTCGATCGCCAGGCGCGTCGCCCGCATGGGCTCGGCCGGCGTTACGGCCCCGAGGACGAGGTCGAGCTGACCGGACAGGACGAGCGACCCACCGAGGAGCTCGGCGCGAACGTGCCACTCCGTGGAGGGCGCGAGCTCGCGACGCATCAGCCGGAGCGGCGGCATCGTCGAGCGGAAGAGCTCGAGCGTCTTGGCGGCGTCCATCAGGGCCTCGTCGCGCCGTAGTGGCTCGAGTCCGTCCCAGTAGGCCCGGAAGGCGCCGTCCTCGACCAGGCGGTCGGCCGCCTGCTCGACCAGGGTGTGAGGGTCACGGTCCTCCCGGCCCGCCACCTCGAGCTCGACCGCCTTGTGCGCCAACCGGCCGGCGGCGGAGCGCGCCGAGAACGCGAACGGCCCGCGCTCGCCGGCCCGGACGGCGTCGAACAGACCCGGGCACCGGCCGAGGTCACTAAGGTTCGACTTGCCGATCCACAGGGGCTCGGGCGGCTCGAACGCCCTGGCGGCCTCCTCGAGCCGGTCGCGCACGCGGGCCACGGTCTCCTCGGCGAACACGGGCCGCTCGCCCGTCCCGATGAGTCCGTCGAGCGTCCGGCGCTGCGACGGGGTCAGGTCGCGGGTGGCCTCCATGCCTCGGGATGGTAGGACTACCCACTGACATGCCTACGAAGACCAACGCCTGAAGTGGCCGAGACCCCCAACGAGATCCTCCGCGCGCTCGCCGACCCCGAGCGCCTGGCGATCGCGGGCCGGCTCGCGCGGGCGCGAGCCGGCGCCGGGGACCTCGCCGACGAGCTCGGGCTGCCCGTGGCGCGCGTGCGCCGGCACCTGAACCGCCTGGCCGCGGCCGGCGTCGTGCGGCTCGAGGACGACCGCAGCACCTACCGGCTGGACCCCGAGACGCTCCGGTGGGCGGCCGAGCAGGTGGGACCGCCTCGCGCGGCGGGCTTGGTGCTCGGCGCGGCGAACGAAGACGAGGAGGCCGTCCTGCGGACCTTCTTCCGCGACGGGCGCCTCACCGAGATCCCGTCCAAGGAGGCCAAGCGCCGGATCGTGCTCGAGCGGATAGCGGTGGAGTTCGAGCCTGGAGTGCGCTACGACGAGAAGACGGTGAACGCGATCGTCGGACGGTTCTTCAACGACCACGCGGCCATCCGGCGCTATCTCATCGACGAGCGGTTCCTCGATCGCGATCACGGCGAGTACTGGCGCACCGGAGGCCGGGTCCAGCTCTGACACCGAGGGTGCTCTCTCGGGCCACCTGACACGCTCGACGCGGAAGCGGTTGCGCTGCTAGGGTCCGAGGCTGTGCGTAGCCCCACCCGCATGCTGATCGCGGTGCTCGCGCTCGCCCTGCTGCGCCCGCCGCCCCCGCCCTCGCCCACCACAGCGAGGGTCCCTGCGACGTTCATCAGCGCGAGGACGAGAGCGTCCGCAGCCACATGAAGCGGATCATCCGATGCGCGGTCGATCGCTGGGAAGTGAGCGGCGGCTTCGAG
>DATEDE010000119.1:0-9544 GCA_035286545.1 Actinomycetota bacterium
TGGGCGCTCGAGCAGATGCCGGGGATCGCGGACTTCGTGGCGTCGCTGCCGGCTCCGGCGTTCCCGCGCCCGGTCGAGATGGTCTCGATGGTGAACGAGGGCGAGTACCCGATGAACGAGGGTTCGATGGCCTCGACCGACGGACGGCGCTGGACGTTCGAGGAGTACGAGACCATCACGAACGAGGTGCACGTCGAGCACTCGAACGCGCTGCACTCGGTGATGGCGGACACGCAGACGCCGTACTTCCTAGGTCCGCTCGCCCGGGTGAACCTGAACGCCGAGCGGCTCACGCCGGTCGCGCGCGAGTGCGCCGAGCGCGCGGGACTCCGCGTCCCCGAGGTCGACCCGTTCTTCTCGATGGCCGCCCGGGTGGTCGAGACCGCTCTGGCGATCGAGGAGTCGGTCCGCATCATCGAGGGCTACATCCCGCCCGACCCGCCGATGGCCACGGCCAAGCCGCGTGCCGGCCGAGCGATATGGGCCACCGAGGCGCCGCGCGGCACGCTCTACCACCGGTACGACGTCGCCCAGGACGGGACGATCCTGCAGGCCAGGATAGTGCCGCCCACCTCGCAGAACCTGCGGCATATGGAGGAGGACCTGCGTCTGTTCGTGCCCGATGTCCTCGACAGGCCCGACGAGGAGCTCACGCGCCTATGCGAGATGGTCGTGCGCAACTACGACCCCTGCATCAGCTGCGCGACCCACTTCCTCCGTCTGGACGTCGAGCGCCGGTGACCCGACGGGTCCTGGTCGTCGGTTTCGGCAACCCGGATGCGGCCGACGACGCCGTGGGCATCCTGGCTGTGCGTGAGGCTCGGGTGGCCCTGGAGGCGATCCCCGGCGTTCGGGTGATCGAGGGATCGAGCGGCGCGGAGCTGATCGAGCTGCTCTCGGATGCGGACGCGGCGGTCGTGGTCGACGCGGTCCGCACGCCGGGAGGCGGTCGTCCACCCGGCACCCTCGTTCGCGCCGAGGCGGGCTCTGGGGGACTGCCCGCCGAGGTCGGCGTCCCGCTGTCCTCCCACGGCTTCGGCGCGGCCGAGGCCGTCGCGCTCGCGGCGGCGCTCGGGTCGGTGCCTCCGGTCGTGTTCCTGGGCGTCGAAGTGGCCGACGTGCGTGTGGGTCACCCCATGACGGCGCCCGTTCGTGGGTGCGTGCCCGGCTTGGTCCGGAGCGTCCTCGAAGAGACGGCTGGGCTGGCCGAGCGGGCCTGAGCCGTCCGGCCCGGCCGCCGAGGGACCCGCGGCCGTGCCTGAACCGTGTTCGGCGAGAGACGCTGTATCCGAAGGAAACATGGGTGGATGAAGGGTTCTTCACCCCGGATGTTCGGCGGAGGGCTCTGGTGGCCGCCAGCTTCACGGCTCCTGCGACGGGCGCTGCGGGACGACCCCCCGGCGTCCGTGTCGGGCTCGGCGACCTCAGCCGCCGAGACTTCCTCCGGTTCTGCTCGTGGGTCACGGCCGTGCTGGCCCTGCCGCCCCGCTACGTCGTACGGGTGGCCGAGGCGCTCAAGTCGCGGGCGCGTCCCACGGTCATATGGCTCGAGTTCCAGGACTGCGCCGGTGACACCGAGTCCTTCCTGCGGGCGAGCCACCCGACCGTCGCCGATTTCATCTTCGACATCGTCGACCTCGCCTACCACGAGGTGCTCATGGCGCCGGCGGGAGCGCGGGCCGAGCTGTCACTGAGGCAGGCGATCGAGCGCGCCAGGGGCGAGTACCTCGTCGTGGTCGAGGGCTCGATCCCGACGGCCGCAGGCGGCGTCCACTGCACCGTCGGCGGCAGGACCGCGATGGCCACCCTGAGCGAGGTCTCGGCGGACGCGGCGGCGCTGATAGCTGTCGGGACCTGTGCCGCGTACGGAGGGATCCCGGCCGCCGCGCCCAACCCCACCGGTGCCGTCGGCGTCCGCGACCTCGTCACGGACGTGCCGGTGATGAACATGCCGGGCTGCCCCGTGAACGCCGTGAACCTTTCCGCCGCGCTGGTGCACCTGCTCACGTTCGGCGAGCTCCCCGCGATGGACGATCTCGGCCGCCCGCTGTTCGCCTACGGCGCGACGATCCACGACCAGTGCCCCCGGCGCGGCCACTTCGACGCCGGCCGCTTCGTGAAGGAGTGGGGCGACGAGGGACACCGGCAGGGGTGGTGCCTGTACCAGATGGGCTGCAAGGGCCCGACGGCCGGACACAACTGCCCGGTCGTGGGTTGGAACGACAACACCTCCTGGCCGGTCGCGGCCGGGCATCCGTGCATCGCGTGCACCGAGCCCGGGTTCTGGGACTCCGCGTCGCCCTTCTACACCTGGATGGGGCAGGACCTCCTGCCGCAGAGAGCCGAGGAGGACGAGGGGTCCGAGGGGCTGGGCGTCGCGCTCGGGATCGGTGGCGCAGCCCTCGCGGCGGGGGCGGGCGCGGCCGCCCTGGCCGCTCAGCGCCGTCGTCGCCGCGCAGCCGCCGCGGCCGGCTCCGAAGCCCGGAGGCCGGGGCCGCCGGAGGAGGCGACGACTGCATGACGCACGTCGTGATCGATCCCGTCACCCGTATCGAGGGGCACCTGCGCATCGAGGCGGAGGTCGATGCTGGTGTGGTCGGCGACGCCTGGGCCTCCGGCACGATGTTCCGGGGGATCGAGCTGATCCTGCAGGGCCGGGACCCGCGCGAGGCGTGGCTGTACACGCAGCGGATCTGCAACGTGTGCACGATGGTCCACGCGGTGGCCTCGGTGCGGGCGGTCGAGGACGCGCTCGGCATCACCCCGCCGCCGCTGGCCGTGATCACGCGGAACCTGATCGCGGGCTTCCAGTACCTGCACGACCACGTCGTGACCTTCTTCCACCTGCGCGCGATCGCGGACTGGATGGACGTGACGGCGGCGCTCACCGCGGACGTAGACAAGACCGTCGAGCTCGCACAGGGGTTGTCGGACTGGCCGGGCAACTCGCACGCCTGGTTCCGCACAGTGCAGGAGAAGCTGAAGGCCTTCGCGAACACCGGCCTGCTCGGCCCTCTCGCGAACGGCTACTGGGGGCACCCCGCCTACACCCTCGCGCCCGAGGTCGACCTGATGCTCGCGGCTCACTACCTCGAGGCCCTGGACTGGCAGCGCGAGGTCGTGAAGGCCCACGCGATCCTGGGTGGCAAGAACCCGGCCCTGCAGACCTTCCTCGTCGGCGGGATGGCCCTGCCGGTGGACCCGGACAGCGCGGTCGCACTGAACGCCGAGAAGCTCGCCTACCTGCGCGAGATCGCCGATAACGCCCAACACTTCGTCGAGAACGTGTACCTGGCCGACCACTTCGTCGTGTCCACCGAGTACCGGGACTGGAAGGGCATCGGGGAGCGGACCGGGAACTTCCTCGCCTACGGGGACTTCCCGATGTCACCCGACGGCGACCCTGGTTCGTTCGCCTTCCCGGGCGGGGTGATCGTCGGGCGCGACCTGGCGGACGTGCGCGAGGTCGACACGGACCTAGTGACGGAGGAGGTCACCCGGGCCTGGTACGCGGGCGACGGGCCGGCGCACCCCTTCCAGGAGACGACGGACCCGGCGTACACGGGACCGACCCCTCCGTACGACCGGCTCGACGTCGAGGGCCGCTACACCTGGGTCAAGGCCCCGCGGTACGCCGGGTTGCCGATGGAGGTGGGGCCGCTCGCCCGCGTGCTGGTGGCGTACGCGCGCGGCGTACCGCGGATCCGCGAGCTCACCGACGGGCTGCTCGCCGACGTCGGACTCGCCGTCGATGACCTGTTCTCCACGCTCGGCCGCCGGATGGCCCGATGGGTGGAGACGAAGTACCTGGCCGAACTGATCTTCCTGTGGCTCGACCAGCTCGAGGCCGCGATGGCCGCCGGCGACCGGACGATCCACGAGCCGCAGGGTTGGGACCCGGCCCACTGGCCCGCCGAGGCCACGGGCGTCGGCCTTCACGAAGCCCCACGCGGCGCGCTCGCGCACTTCGTGAGGATCGCCGACCGGAAGATCGCGAACTACCAGTGCGTGGTCCCGACGACCTGGAACGCGTCGCCGCGCGATGCCGCCGGCACGCGTGGGCCGCTCGAGGCCGCGCTCCTCGGCACGCCCGTCGTGGACCCGAGCCGCCCGCTCGAGATCCTCCGCGTGGTGCACTCGTTCGATCCCTGCATGGCGTGTGCGGTCCACGTCCTGGACGCTCGGGGCGCGACGACGGGGACGCTCGAGGAGGTGCTCTAGCCATGACGCCGGACACGCTCCCGAGCCGGGGACGGCAGGATGGCGCGCGGAGCTCCGCGGGCGACGGCCCGTCGGACCCGAGCCGCCGCAGGTTCCTGGCCGGCGCGGCCGCCGTCGCCGCGGGCACCGTCGTCGGGATGCCCGCCGCCTCCGCGCAGGATCGCCGGCGGGAGCGGGACCGGCATGCGGACGACCCCGGACTGCTGATCGACCTCACGCGGTGCATCGGCTGCGGCTCCTGCGTCGCCGCCTGCAAGCTGGACCACGGGCTCGCCTGGCGCGAGGACCAGCCGAGCCTGGGTCCGGACGCGGATCTCGCCTCGAGCAACTGGAGCGTGGTGCGGACCTCCGATGTTCGCATCGGCGGCGTCCCCCGCTACGTGAAGACGCAGTGCATGCACTGCATAGACCCCGCGTGCGTCTCCGCGTGCTTCGTGAAGGCCCTGCAGAAGTCGCCCGAGGGACCCGTCGTCTACGACGGCGACAGGTGCGTCGGCTGCCGCTACTGCCTGCTGGCGTGTCCGTTCGGCGTTCCCACCTTCGAGTGGGACGAGACGTTCGGCCGCGTGCAGAAGTGCGACCTGTGCGCCTCGAGGACCTCGCGCGGGCTGCCGACCGCCTGCGCTGAGGCCTGCCCGACCGGGGCGGTTACGTTCGGGACGCGCGGCAACCTGCTGTCGGAGGCTCACCGGCGCATGGCCGCGCATCCGGACCGGTACGTCGACCACATCTACGGCGAGCACGAGGTCGGAGGCACCTCCGTCCTGTACATCTCCGATGTCTCGTTCGAGGAGCTCGGGTTCCGCACGGGTCTGCCCGAGGTGCCCATCCCCGAGTACACCTGGGAGATCAGCCGGCTGATCCCGGCCGTCGCGGCCGGGCTCGCCACCACGCTCGTCGTCCTGTGGCACCGGCGGCAGGAGGTGCTGCGAGCGCGCGAGCGCTCAGCTTCGATGACGGAGGTGGCCGAGTGAACGCGACGGAGACGCCCTTCCGGCCCGTGAACACCGGCTGGGGGTTCCGGATGACGAGGTTCCGGGTGTTCCTCCTGGGCATCCTCGGGCTCACCGCCGGCATCGTCGCCTACCGCCTGATCGTGGGGCTCGGCGGGCCCACGAACCTATCCGACGAGTGGCCGTGGGCCCTGTGGACCTGGTGGAAGCTGACCGGCGTGGCGCTCGCGGGCGCCGGGTACTCGACGATGGTCATCGTCCACTTCGTCGGGCGCGACTCGTGGAAGGACGTCGAACGCGGAGCCTTCCTCACCTCGCTTCTGGGCTACCTGATGGTGTGCGCGGCCCTGCTGCTCGATCTCGGGCAGTGGTACAACGCGTGGCGCCCCATCTTCAGCTGGGGCTACCACTCGGTGATGTTCGAGCTGTACTGGTGCATCGGCGGGTACACCGTCGTCCAGCTGGTTGAGTTCCTCTACATCTTCGAGGAGCGCGTTCACGTCCCTCGCTCGATGCGCTGGACGCTGAAGAAGATCTACGGGCCCGTGCTGATCGTGGGCGCGCTCCTTCCGGTCTTCCACCAGTCGGCGCTGTGCACGCTGTACGTGATCGCGAAGGGCCGGCTCGACCCGCTCTGGTGGTCCATGCTCCTGCCGCTGTTCGCGGTCCTGACGTCCTTCTTCATCGGCCCCTCCGTCGTGACCGTGGAGAACCACGTGACCGCGCGCGTGTACGGGCGACGGCTGAACCTGCCTGTGCTCGGCGAGATGGTCCACGCGTCTGCCTTCGTGATGATGGCGTACCTGGTGCTCCGGCTCGGCGACTACTGGGCGCGAGGCATGCTGCCCGAGCTCTTCTCCGGCTCCCCACTCGGGACCCTCGCCCTGATCGAGCTGGCAGTGTTCGTCGCCCTGCCGATGCTCCTGTTCCTCAACCCCGGTGTCCGTGCGACCTCACGCGGTCTCCTGTGGGCGTCGGGACTGGCGATCGCAGGGATCGCGCTGAACCGGTTCAACATCGTGATCGTCGGGATGATGGAGTCGACCGGGGCGGGCCTGTACGTCCCGCACTGGATGGAGGTCGTGTTCGTTCTGGGTCTGGCGGCGTTCGTGGCGCTCGCCTACCTGTTCATAGTGGAGAACTTCCCCATCCTGCCGTTGCCCGAGGACCCGACCGACTCGACGCGACCCCTCGCCTCGGGGACGGACGAGCGGGGGGCAACGCACGGGCACCCCCAACGGAGCGGAACAGCCGCCCGCCGCGAGCGGGTCCCGCCGCAGCCGGCGACCCCGCCGGCCGCCCGCCCCCGGGCCCCTGTGTCTGCGCGGTGATATCGGTGTCCGGTTCGATGGTCCTGGGGATCGGCAACGTCCTGATGACCGACGAGGGCGTCGGCATTCGCGCCGCCGAGCTCCTGGCGGAACGGGTTCCGAAGCGTGTGCGCGTGCTCGTTCCCGGCTCGATCGGTCCCTCGACCGTCGCCGAGCTCTCAGGCGTGCGGCGACTGCTCGTGCTCGACTGCGTCGACCGGGGGCTCGCGCCCGGATCCATCGTGCGGCTCGACCCGCGATCCATCCGGGACGTCCCCGGCTCGGCCTCGGCCCACGAGTTCGGCGTGCGCGATCTCCTGGTTCTGGCAGAGCATGCGGGCGGGGCGCCACGCGAGGTACTCGTCCTCGGTGTCCAGCCGGCAGGGATCCGGCCCGGTGTGGGCCTGAGCCGCGAGGTCGAGGCGGCCCTCCCCGTGCTCGTGGAGGCCGCCATGGCCACCGTGGCCGAGTGGACACGGGGACGAACGGCACCGTCGCGCAAGGCCGTGCGACCTTCCCCCGGATAGGCGCCAGCGGCAACGATTCCTGCAGGGAGATGCCCATCTCGCGTGCTACGAAGCAGGCACCGCCCGCCGTTGTGGCTCGCTCGATCTCGGTCCGCGGCGTGGTTCAAGGCGTCGGCTTCCGCCCCTTCGTCTGGCGCCTCGCCGAGCGTCACGGGGTCCACGGCTGGGTCCGGAACGGAGGGGGGATGGTCGAGATCCTCGCGGAGGGGGACGCCGAGACGCTGGACGCCTTCTGCTCCGCGATCTCGGCCGAGGCACCTCCTCTCGCGCGGGTCGACGACGTGCGCTGGGCCGATGTCGTGCCGGCGGGACTGCAGACCTTCGAGGTGGACCGGAGCCGGGAGCTGGTGGGCGGGGACAGGCTCGTCCCCGCGGACTCGGCCACGTGCGACGCCTGTCTGCGCGAACTGTTCGACCCCTCGGATCGGCGGTACCGCTATCCGTTCGTCAACTGCACCGACTGCGGTCCTCGGTTCACGATCATCGAAGACCTGCCGTACGACCGCGCGCGCACCAGCATGCGGGCGTTCGAGATGTGCGAGGACTGTGCCCGGGAGTACGCAGATCCCACCGACCGCAGGTTCCACGCCGAACCGATCGCCTGTCCCGCGTGCGGGCCGTCGCTCGCGTTGCTGGACCGGGCCGGACGTCGCCGCCACGCGGCCCCGATCATGGAAGCCGCGCGTGCGATCGTCACAGGCAGGATCGTCGCGCTGAAGGGGCTCGGCGGTTTCCACCTCGCCTGTGACGCCACCAACGAGAAGACCGTGGCCGAGCTCCGCAGGCGCAAGGACCGGCCGGACAAGCCGTTCGCGGTGATGGTCGCCGACCTTCAGGCCACCCGCGAGTGGTTCGACCCTTCCGAGGACGAGCAGCGAGCGCTCGCCTGCGTCCGCGCGCCGATCGTCCTCGTGGGGGACCGTCAGCTCCTGGCTCCCTCGGTCGCCCCAGGCCACCGGCGGCAGGGAGCGATGCTCCCCTCGACCCCGCTCCACCACCTGCTGCTGCGCGAGGCCGGACGCCCCCTCGTCATGACGAGCGGCAACCGCAGCGACGAGCCGATCTGCACAGGGAACGACGAGTCGATCGAGCGGTTGGCGGGCATCGCGGACGCCTTCCTTGTCCATGATCGCGACATCGTGGCGCGCTACGACGACAGCGTCGTCCGCGTGTGGCGTCGCGGGCCGCTGGTGCTGCGGCGCGCGAGATCGTTCGCGCCCACGCCGATCGAGCTCGCCGAGGAGGTCATGCCGATCCTCGGCACCGGCGCCGAGCTCCACGGCGCCTTCTGCCTGGCCGCCGGTACCCGAGCGTACCTGTCCCAGCACATCGGCGACCTCGACACCGAGGAGGCGATGGCCGCTTACCGCCAGGCTCTCGAGCGCTCGCGTGCGCTGTTCGGCGTCCAGCCCGAGGTCGTTGCGCACGACCTGCACCCGGACTTCGCCACGACGCGCTTCGCGCAGGAGACGGGGCTGCCATCGATGGCGGTCCAGCACCACCACGCCCACGTCGCCGCCGTGATGGCCGAGCACCGGCTGGAGGGCCGGGTGATCGGCGTGGCCTTCGACGGGTTCGGCCTGGGGGAGGACGGGACGGCCTGGGGCGGCGAGTTCCTGGTCGGTGACGCCGCAAGCGTCGAGCGGACCGCGCACCTGCGCCCGGTCGCGCTGCCCGGCGGCGACGCCGCGGTGCATCACCCCTGGCGGATGGCGATCGCCCACGCGCACGATGCGGGAGTGCTCGACCGCGCGCTCGCGCTGCTCGGGCGCGATCCCGTGGAGACCGAGGTGGTGCTCAAGCAGATCGAGACGGGCTTGGGTTCCTCGATGACCACGTCGGTCGGCCGGCTCTTCGACGCCGTGGCCGCGCTCGCCGGCATATGCGACCTGGCCACGTACGAGGGGCATCCCGCGATCTCGCTCGAGCAGGTGGCCGAACACGGGGCGACCCGGGAGTATCCCTTCGAGGTCGTCGCCGACGTCGGGGGTCTGGTGCTGGACCCGCGTCCGATCGTCGCCGCCGTCGTGCGCGACCTCGCGCGCCGCCGCCCGCCCGGAGAGGTGGCCGGGCGTTTCCATCGGACGCTCGCCGCTGCGACCCTCGAGGTCTGCCGGGCGCTCCGCGGCATCACAGGCCTGGAGCGGGTGTGCCTGTCCGGCGGCGTGTTCCAGAACGACCTGCTGACCTCGGACCTGGTCGCCCGCCTGGAGACCGTCGGGTTCGACGTGTTCCTGCCCCACGAGGTCCCGGTCGGCGACGGCGGCATCGCGCTCGGCCAGGTCCTGGTCGCGGCCGCCCGGGTTGCGCATTAGGCCGGGAGGTGGGGAGATACCACCATGTGCCTCGGGGTCCCCGGGAAGGTCGTGGACGTCTTCGAGCAGGACGGGATCCGCATGGGCACCGTCGACTTCGGAGGCGTCACCCGCACGGCGTGCCTGGAGTACGCGCCCGAGGTGGACGTCGGCTCCTGGGTCGTGATCCACGTCGGGTTCGCGATCTCGGTCGTGGACGAGGAGGAGGCCGCGCGCTC
>DATEDE010000120.1:0-4763 GCA_035286545.1 Actinomycetota bacterium
GGGGATTCGATACCCCCTGTCTGACCTGCGGAAACTGCCCTTGAGGCGTGTGGGCATGTGTGGGCAGTGCGAACACGCCGAGCGGAGGGGGCTGTACATACGAGACGTCACCGCACCGGACTACGATTTGGAGCGTGGCCGCCCAGGCGAAGAGAGCCTTCAACAAGACGCTCGTGCGTGTAGACGGGCTCCTCGCGCTGCACCCGGTCATTCATGGAACGTCCGGGCGGCCCAGGCGACATGTGTCCGACATCTTGCGTGGCGCTCTCGTTCTAGCCGTGGCGGCTCTGGACTCGCTCGTTGTCGATTCCGTTGTCGAAGCAGTGCCTTCATTAGCGCGCAAGGGCGCTCTCGGGAAGACGGCGGGAAAGTGGATCAGGGAGGACCCTGAGGCTGTGTTGGCCTGCCTCGCCGAGAAGGATCCTCACGCCGCACTGTCGGCTCTCTACAAGGCGCAACTGGGGCAAGTAACGTTCCAGCGGGCCTCCGCCATCGAGGGAGTGCTACGCGATGTGATCAACTGCGAACCGCCGTGGGAGCAGGCGGCGTCCATTCTCTCCAGGCAGTCCGGAGACTCCTGGGCTACTGAGGACGTGACGCAGGAACTCGATCACTACGTGAGCCGCCGCAACAAGATCGTCCACGGTGGGGACCTCAAGACCGGTGGAAGCTCAGCGGCAGCCGAGCCGATTCAACTCCCGTACGTGGAGCGTGCCGCCGTCGTAGTTCAAGGAATCGGCGACGGCATCTCCGAGGTTGTAGATCGACGCGTTAGAAACGCGTGAAGCGACAGTCCCTCCGGCTGACCATCCGTCAGAGACTGGGATGAACCAGCCTCAGGTCAGGAAGAGCCTCGGCGACCGGCGTGAAGTGACGAAGGTTGTTGGTCAAGACGGGGATCCCGTGGACGATGGCGCAGACGACGATCCAGATGTCATGCGCCTCACCGCGGCGCGCTTGACCCAGCAGCCAGGCACGACTCCAAGATGCCGAAGTCCTTCGCGACCCGGCTCATCGGGGCTTCCCGTCGCCTGGCCACCGCGACGACGTCGCGCCGGAAACCCTCGGGGAACGCTTTGGGCATGTCGACCTTCCTTCCGGTGAGGAGTGGATCCTCACACGTCAGGAGTCAACCGAAGCTTGGGGCAGTCCCACTTACGGTTTGGACGCCATCGCCTCGCCGTAGGAGTCGTAGTACTCCTTGTGCTCGTACAGCTTTCCATCCCGGTACCAGAACGCCATGGCCCAATCGCCGGAGTACGGCTTCCCCGTCGTCTTCGACTTGGCGTCCCAGTGCCCAAGCGCCACGACCTTGTCGCCCTCTTCGATGAGTTCTCTCACTTCGAAACCCGGAAAGTCCTTGTTGGCATAGATGAGCCGGAAGAACTCCGCGACTCCCTCCTTGCCCTTGTAGACCTGCGCATAGGGCAGGATCTCCGTCGGTCCAGGACAGGTCCACGTGACGTCATCGGTGACCAGTTCGAGGATGGCGGGAACGTCACCCTTGCCGAACAGATCGTAGATGGTCTGGGTGGTCTCCTTGTTCGTCATCGAACTGATCCCCTTCCCGGCTTTCCGAACTAGCGGACGCGGCAAACTATCAAGATACTGTCGGCCCCGCAATCCCAAGAAGGGTTCCCGGGCTACTCGCGGAAGATCCGCACCCTTCCTGATACCTTCGCCATGCAAGGAGGCCGAGCGGCCGGAAGCGGCCTCTGACCTGCGGGTTCAGTGGTGGACCCAGGGGGACTCGAACCCCCGACCTCATGGCTGCCAGCCATGCGCTCTACCAGCTGAGCTATGGGCCCGCGGTCGGTCAGTCTAGCGAAGCGGCCACGGCGTGCCCGGAGCCGTTCCACGCGAGGCGGGGGGCGTCGCGCCACAGGCGCTCGAGGTCGTAGTACTCGCGCTCTTCCTGCGCGAACACGTGGACGACGACATCGATGTAGTCTAGGAGCACCCAGCCCGTATCGGCCTCGCCCTCGCGCCGGACCGGGCGTTCCCCGATCTCGCGGACGGCCTGCTCGACCTCCTCGACGAGCGTCTTGACCTGGCGGTCGCTCGAGCCCGAGCAGATCACGAAGTAGTCGGTGATCACGATCAGGCCCGAGACGTCCAAGATCGTGACGTCGACGGCCTGCTTGTCGGCCGCGGCGCGTGCCGCGGTGACGGCGATCTCGCGGCTGCCGGCCCTGCCCTGGCTAGCCGGCACGCCGTCCCTGGTGCGTCCTCAACCGATGAAGTCCTTCCCAACCACCACGGTCACGGGCGCGATCCCCGAGCCCACCGAGACGGAGACGCTGCCCACACCCAGCAAGTCTCGCACACGCTCGGCGAGGTCGACATCGTTGGAGGACCCCACGACGACGAGGGTCTCGTCGTGGTCGAACGTGGACGCGTTCTCCGAGACGGCGATCCGGAACCCTCCCGGCAGGATCTTCTCCGCCACGAGCTCGCCGATGCCGGGCACCCCGTTCCCGTTCAGCACGATGACCGGCACGGCCTCCTGCGCGGGACCGCCGAACGCCTGGACGAGGGCCGCGCTCACGACCTCGGGCGAGCTGTGGAAGACGCCGCTGGCGACCTCCTCGGCGGGAAGGAGGATCACGGGCGAGCCCGCCGCCGAGTTCAGCAGGCGTACGACCGCCTCGGGATCGGATGACTCCAGGAGATCCTCTGCCGTCCACTCGATCCCCGAACTCGAGAGCCCCTCCAGCACCACCTGGAGCGCGGTGGCGCGTCCCGAACCGGGCTCGGCCAACAGCTCGTCCACCTCCGCACCCGTTCGCGTCGCGCCGCCGACCTCGATCCCGCCGGCCCGGTCGACGAGGGCCGCCAAGCGCAGGTGCCCGACCTCGGCCGTGTGATCGATCCAGAACCCGAGGAGGTTGGAAACGGCGGTCGCCGCCTGGCGGGGCGGAAGCTGGAGGGCCTCGCCCACCGTCTCCTCGCCCTGCCCCGGGACGGTGACCACGGCCTCGAGCGGCAGGACGAGCATCCCGGGCTCGCCGAAGCCGGTGTTCCCGACCACCGCGGCGAGCGGGCCCTGCTCCGTGTTGACCACGACGAGGGTGAGCCCCGACGCTTCCGGCGGGACGGGGCGGACCGTCGTCGGCGCCCGGTCGCGTGAGGCGACGAGCACCGCGGTCGAGACGACCGCGAGCACCCCGACGAGCGCGAGCCCAAGCAGGCGCCGGCTCACCGGTACAACCCCGCCTTCTCGACGTAGCTCTTCACGCCCTCCGGGACGAGGTAGCGGATCGGCCGGCCGTCGCTGATCCGCTCCCGCACGTCGGTGGAGCTGATCGCGAGGGCGGGGATGCTCATCAGGCTTACGTTGGCGTGGCCCGCGGTGGTCGTGGAGTCGAACCGGGCGAGGTCGTAGCCGGGACGGGTCGCGGCGATGAAGTGCGCGAGGGTCAGGATCTCCTCGGGGTCCTTCCACTCCAAGATCTCGAGCATGGCGTCGGCCCCGGTGATGAAGTAGAGCTCCGCGTCCGGGTTCTCGGCGGCGAGCCCGCGCAGTGTGTCGACGGTGTAGGTCTGCCCCTCCCGGTCGACGTCGATCCTCGAGACCTGGAACCGGGGGTTGCTGGCGGTCGCGATCACGGTCATCAGGTAGCGATCCTCGGCCGGGGAGACCTCGCGCCCCTGCTTCATCCACGGGCGACCGGTCGGGACGAAGACCACGGCGTCCAGGGCGAACTGCACCAGGGCCTCCTCGGCGGTCACGAGGTGCCCGTAGTGGATCGGGTCGAACGTGCCGCCCATGACGCCCAGGCGCCGTCCCATGCGGGCCATCCTACGGCCGACGAGGCCGAGGACCAGGATTTCGCCGCCGGCTCAGCCCGCGGCGCCGAGCCACGCTCGGAGGGCGGGCAGGTGTTCGGCGTAGTGCAGCGGCCCGGTCTCGTCGAACCAGAGATCGGCCTGCGGCGTGAGCTCGGTCAGCTCGCCGAAGCGCTCGAGCATCGCCGCGCGCGCCCGGAACCACTCGCTCCGGACCTCGTCGAGGGTCATCCCCCGGGAACGTTCCCGCTGTGCTTCGTTGATCGGGTCGACCTCGGCGGGGCCCTCGGGCTCGGCCGAGGCGTCGAACGTCCCGTCGTGCATGTCCCCGAACGCCCGAGCCGTGTCGGCGCACCAGTAGGCGATGTGCCACATCAGGTCCCGCGCGGACCAGTCCTCTGCGTTCACACCCGGGCGCTCCAGGTGCTCCGGGTCACCGCGGGACAGGAGCGCGTTCAGCTCCTCCCAGCCTTCGGCCTCGCCGCGCAACAGTTCCTCACGCCGTCCCACGGGTCCCCTCCTCCGGGATGAACTCGAACGACACATCGCCGATCACGACCTCGTCGCCGCGATGAGCGCCCGCCGCGTCGAGCTGGCGCTCCACGCCCTCGCGGACCAGACGTCGTTGCAGGCGCTCGACCTTGACGGGATCTTCGAGGTCGGTCTCCGAGACCCACCGCTCGACGCCGCGACCGATCACGCGGAACCGCTCACCTTCACGCTTGACGACGAAGCGCGGCCGGGCCGGGCGGAGCACGACGAAGGGTCGGCTCTCCTCCGTCGTCGAAGCGGCCTCGGTCGCGAGGCGCTGCAGGTGCTCGCGGAGCGCCTGAAGGCCGTCGCCGGTCACCGCCGAGACGGCGATCGCGCCCGTGCCCAGCACGGCCTGCGGGTCGGCGTCGGGGACGAGGTCGGCCTTCGTCCCGACCACGAGGTGCGGGCGGGCGGCCAGCGCCGAGTCGTAGGCCTCGAGC
>DATEDE010000121.1:0-2531 GCA_035286545.1 Actinomycetota bacterium
CGGCGCTGGTGGCCGCGGGCAGCACCAACCGGGAGGTGGCCGATGCGCTGTTCGTCAGCATCCACACGGTGGAGGCCAACCTCAAGCGGATCTACCGCAAGCTGGGCGTTCGCTCGCGCACGGAGCTGGCCTCGAAGTTCCAATCCGACACGTCAGGATCCTGAGTGGAGGGTCAGAGCAGCCGGATGACGGGCTCCGGTCCGCCCGGGTCGTACGTTGACCCGGATACGAGAGTGTGCCTCCTGCCGTCAGGCAGGGAGACCTTGTGGGCTGAACGATATCGCGAGGAGAGCTGCCGGACGCTGCCCTGCCCACTCGCGTCGAGTGTGTCGTTCATCGCTCGGGTGGCTGTTCGCGGGATCACTCGATGGACCGCCACTACGGCTGTTCGTCCTACTTCCCGGGCGGCCAAGGCCGGACCCTCCACTCTGGGTGGCATTTCGGAGTTCTCGGCCCTCCGACACCGAAGTGACCCACCACGCCTATGAATCTCATCCCGTCCCCGGTGGATCCATCGCGGTGAGCGCGCTCGAGATCCGCGACCTCGCGGTCGAGGCGGCCGGCCGGCCACTGCTCGAGGGGCTGAACCTTTCGCTCCGAGCCGGCGACAAGGTCGGGGTCGTCGGCCGCAACGGCGCCGGCAAGACGAGCCTGCTGAAGGTGCTGGCCGGCGAGCGCCAACCTACGGCAGGCCGGGTCGTCGTCCGAGGTCGGCTGGGTTACCTGCGACAGGACCCGCGGCAGCACCGCGCCGAGGACGAGCACTCGGGGCTCGCTCACGTGCTCCAGGCCCGCGACCTGCTCGAGCTGGCCGAGCGAACGGAGAAGGCGCGGCTGGCCGTCGAGGAGCGACCGACCGACGTGAACGTGCGGAAGTTCGCGCGGCTCGAGGAGCGTTATCGCGCCGCCGGCGGGTACTCGGGGGAGGCCGAGGCTCGCCGGATCGCGGCGGGCCTGGGGCTAGCTGCGGACCGGCTCGATCTGCCCGTTCCCGCCCTTTCCGGCGGGGAGCGGCGGCGCCTGGAGCTCACGAGGATCCTGTTCGCGGGCTCGGACGTACTCCTGCTCGATGAGCCGACCAACCACCTCGATAGCGATGCGAAGCATTGGCTGATGCGGTTCCTCGCCGGCTACAAGGGCGCTCTGGTCGTGGTCAGCCACGACCTCGCGCTTCTCGACGCGTCGATCACCCGGATCCTGCACCTGGACCGGGACGGCGTGGTGCAGTACCGCGGAACCTACTCGGAGTACCGGGAGTCCCGGCGACAGGACGAGATCCGGATCAGAGCCCTCGCCGCGCGCCAGCAGGCGGAGATCAGGCGCTTGAAGACGGCGGCGGACTCGATGCGGGGCCAGGGGGGCAAGCGCACGCGCAAGGCGAAGACGCTTGATACGCGCGTCGAGCGGCTCGCCGAGCTCGCGATCGCCGGCCCACGGCGCGAGCGGGTCGTCCACTACAGATTCCCGGACCCGCCGCACTCGGGCAAGGTGATGCTGGAGGTGGACGGGCTCGCGAAGGGCTACGGCGGCCCGCCCGTGTTCGAGGGTGTGACCTTCGGCGTGCAACGCGGCGAGAGGCTCCTGGTCATGGGGCTGAACGGGGCCGGCAAGACGAGCCTGCTGCGCATACTCTCCGGCGTCATCGAGCCGGACGCCGGCACCACCCGCTTGGGGCACGGGGTCTCGATGGGCTACTACGCGCAGGAGCACGAGTTGCTGCGAGACGAGATGTCGGCCCTCGCGCACCTGCGGGCGGAGTCCACCGACGCCTCCGACCAAGATCTACGCGCGCTCCTCGGGATGTTCGGGTTGACGGGCGACGTCGCGTTCCAGGAGTCGGGCACGCTCTCGGGCGGGGAGAAGACGAAGCTCGCACTCGCGCAGCTGGTGGCGGGGCGTCGCAACCTGATCCTGCTGGACGAGCCGACGAACAACCTCGACCCGCCGTCCAGGACCGCCGTGGCCGAGGCGCTCTCCACGTGGTCCGGCTCGATGGTCCTGGTGAGCCACGAGGTGGGGTTCGTCGAGGCGCTTGCGCCCCAACGGGTCCTGATGATGCCCGAGGGCGAGCTCACGTGGTGGGACGACGAGCTCCTCGAGCTGGTCGCGCTCGCCTGAGGCCCTCAGCCCACGACCGCGAACGGCAGCGAAGTCCGGCATCGGTACGAGTCGTCGAGGCACAGGAGCAGCTCGTAGTCCCCGGACGGGAGCGGCCATGGCCCGGCGCCCCTGTTGTTCGGTCCCATCACCGTGCTGCCGCGGACGAGTCCGTCGAGGTACCGCCAGGCCTTGATGGACCCGGACTTGGCGTCCAGGCCCGCGCGGAAGATCCCGAACCAGTCGTAGCGGTTGCCGGGTCCGAAGGCCCACGATATCTCGAGGCGCTGGTGGCCCTCCAGCGTGTCGTCGACGAGCGTGAGGACCGGCTGCTGGCCCTCTTCGACGAGCACCACCGTGTCGCGCGCCAGCTCCAGATCGGCCCCGTCGAGCAGGACGACGTGATACGAGCCCTGCGCCAGTCCTGCCGTGTC
>DATEDE010000122.1:0-2172 GCA_035286545.1 Actinomycetota bacterium
CGCGCCGAGTGTGTCGAAGGGCTCGGTGCCCGGGAAGATGGGCGGATGTCGATGTTGTCGGCCTGCCCGTGAAGACCGCGCCACGGCTCCGGTTCGGCCCGGCCGTCCGGATCCCCAGCCTGTTCGTGGGGCTCGTCGTCATCGCGATCGGGATCGTGGCCCTGCTGGAGTCCGGGCTCGGTCTGTCCCCGTGGGACGTGCTGCACCAGGGGATCGCCCGCCACACCCCGCTCACGATCGGGACGGCGAGCGTCGTGGTCGGGCTCGTCGTGCTGGTGGCGGCCTGGGCGCTCGGCCAGCCCCCAGGCTGGGGGACCGTGGCGAACGCCGTCGTGATCGGTCTCGCGGTCGACGCGCTGTTGGCCGTGGACGCGATCGCTGAGCTCGACCTCGAGGCGCTCCCCGTGCGGATCGCGCTCGTGCTCGTCGGGGTGGCGCTGTTCGGCATCGGGACCGCTCTGTACGTCGGCGGCGGCCTGGGGGCCGGGCCGCGCGACTCGATGATGCTCATGCTCTCGCGCAGGTCCGGTGTCCGGATCGCGATCGTTCGGTTCTCGATGGAGGCTGTCGTCGTCGCGATTGGCTTCGCGCTCGGCGGGACGGTCGGGATCGGGACCCTCGTGTTCGTCGTGCTGATCGGGCCCTCGGTCGAGGGGTCGTTCTGGCTGCTCACGCGTCTCGGCCTCGCCGAGCCTCGGGCGCCCGAGATCGCGATCGAGCCCGTCGCCGCGGAGACGGCTCGGGCCGAGACTGCCTGATCGTTCGGTTCGACAGCGGCTGCTTGCTCGCCTAGCGTTCCCAGGCGCCGGCTTCCCCCGTGGCCGGCCCAAGGAGGGTGCGGCGATGCGAACACGTCGGCTGGTCACGCTCGTCACGGCGATGGCGCTCGTCGGCGCCGCGCTCGGCGCATCGCCCGTGAGCGCGGGGAAGCCGCCCAAGCCGACCGCCGCTCCTAAGAACGTGATCGTCTTCATCGGCGACGGCATGGGCCTCGAGCAGATCGAGATCGGCCGACGGATGAAGGGATCCTCACTGTCGGTAGACCAGATCCCGTGGACCGCGAAGGGAACGCTCGCCACGGACTCCCTGGACGGCGTGACGGACTCCGCCGCGGGCGCGACCGCCCTCGCCTCCGGGGTGGAGACGCATAACTCGTGGCTCGGCATGGTGCCGACGGCCGACGGCGGCGCCGCGTCGGTCGAGACCGCGCTCGAGCGGGCCGAGGACCGGGGCAAGGCGAGCGGGTTGATCTCGGACAGCTACATCAACGACGCCACGCCCGCCGGGTTCGCCGCGCACGTGACGAGCCGGGGTCTGTATCGGGAGATCGCGACCCAGATGGCGACCCAGGGGATCGAGTTCCTGATGGGCGGAGGGCTCGGCCAGGCCTCGCTCGACCCGCTGCTCGGCCTGCCGGGGGTTAGCTACGTGGACAGCGCTGCCGAGCTCGACGCGTACGTGGCCGGCGGCGGCGCCGGACCCGTCCACGGGTTCTTCGCGAGCTGGTCGATGACCTACAACATCGACCGCGAGGAGGAGGGCGGGCTCGCCGAGCCCACGCTGCCGCAGATGACCTCGGCGGCGATCTCGACGCTCTCCAAGGACCCCGACGGCTTCTTCCTGATGGTCGAGGGCGGACTCATCGACTGGGGCGGTCATGCGCGCGACGCCGCGATGATGGGCGTCGAGATGATCGAGCTCGACCAGGCGATCCAGGTCGCGTACGACTGGGCGAAGGGCCGGAGCGACACGCTGATCGTCGTGACCGCCGACCACGAGACCGGCGACATGTCCGTGAACAACAGGACCGACGTTGCCGGGCTGAGATCGCAGACCGCATCGATCGATCTCGCGTGGGGCGAGATCTCGGTGAACGGCCAGCCGGTCGCGGAGACCGTCGCGACCTACCTTGGCATAACGAGGTTGTCCGGCACCGAGCGCGCGCTGATCGACAGCAACGGCGAGCAGGGGATCGCCGACATCGTCGCCGCGAGACGGAAGGTGACCTGGGGCTGGAGCTCCCCGGACGAAGGCGAGCACACGCTCACGCCGGTGCCGGTCTACGCGTTCGGGCCCAAGGCTGCGGACTTCGCTGGGACCATCCCGTACGACAACGAGCGTGTGGGGCAGCTGCTCCTGTCGTACTTCGCATAGCGGCGATCAGGCGGCCGG
>DATEDE010000123.1:0-5620 GCA_035286545.1 Actinomycetota bacterium
GGCACCGGGATCGGCGAGGAGTTCGAGCTCGGCAAGGCCCGGTACCACCGGATCGTGATCATGGCCGACGCCGACGTGGACGGTGCCCACATCCGCACGCTGCTGCTCACCTTCTTCTTCCGCAACATGCGCGAGCTGATCGACGCGGGCTTCATCTACCTGGCGCAGCCGCCCCTGTACCTGCTCAGGCAGGGCAAGGAGGAGCTGTACTTCTACACCGAGCGCGAGTGGGACACCTGGCGGAAGAAGAACGGCAACGGCAAGAAGCTCGACCCACAGCGCTTCAAGGGTCTCGGCGAGATGAACGCGGACCAGCTGTGGTCGACCACCATGGACCCGGAGCAGCGGACGCTGCTGCAGGTCACGCTCGAAGACGCCGCGCTCGCCGACCGCCTGTTCACCGTCCTGATGGGCGAGGACGTGGCGGCGCGCAAGGAGTTCATCGAGCAGAACGCCAAGGACGTCAAGAACCTCGATGTCTAGGCGACGCGCGAGCGGGGGAGGGGGCGGCGAGCTGACGCTGCTGGCCGGCCGGATCGAGCCGATCGGGCTCGAGGAGGAGATCCAGCGCTCCTATCTCGACTACGCGATGTCGGTCATCGTCGGCCGCGCACTGCCGGACGTTCGCGACGGGCTGAAGCCGGTCCACCGCAGGATCCTGTGGTCGATGCTGGAGTCGGGCCTTCGGCCGGACCGCCCGCACCGCAAGTCGGTATCGGCCGTAGGCGAGGTGCTGAAGAAGTACCACCCGCACGGCGACCAGAGCGTGTACGACGCCCTGGTCCGGATGGCCCAGGACTGGTCGCTGCGCGTCCCGCTCGTCGACGGCCACGGCAACTTCGGCTCGGTCGACGGCGACCCGCCGGCCGCCTACAGGTACACGGAAGCGCGCCTGGCGCCGGCGGCGATGGAGATGCTGCGCGACATCGAGGCCGAGACCGTCGACTTCATCCCCAACTTCGACGGGTACGAGCAGGAGCCCACGGTCCTGCCCAGCCGGTTCCCGAACCTCCTGGTCAACGGGGCCGGCGGCATCGCCGTCGGCATGGCGACCAACATCCCACCCCACAACCTGGGCGAGATCGTGGACGCGGTCGCCCACTACCTCGACCACCCCGAGGCCACGCCCAAGGAGCTCATGAAGTTCGTCAGGGGCCCGGACTTCCCGACCGGTGCCGTGATCTTGGGCAGGCAGGGCATCTCGGACATGTACGAGACGGGTCGCGGATCGGTGAAGGTCCGCGCCGTGACCCACATCGAGGAGGGGACGCTCGGTCGCTCGAAGATCGTGGTTACCGAGCTGCCGTACCAGGTGAACAAGGCGCGCGTGGCCGAGAAGATCGCCGAGCTCGCCAACGGTGGACGCCTGAAGGACGTCGCGGACGTGCGAGACGAGTCCAACAAGGAGGGGATGCGCCTGGTCGTCTACACCAAACGAGGCGCCAACCCCCAGGTCGTCCTCAACCAGCTGTACAAGGCCACGCAGCTTCAGGAGAGCTTCGGCGCGATCATGCTCGCGCTCGTCGACAACGTCCCGCGCACGCTCAACCTGGCGGAGCTCGTCGGCTACTACGTCGACCACCAGGTGGACGTCGTCACGCGCCGGACGCAGTACGAGCTGAAGAAGGCAGAGGAGCGCGATCACATCGTCCAGGGGCTGCTCATCGCGCTCCAGAACCTCGACGAGGTCATCAAGATGATCCGCGGCTCGCGCGACGCCGACGAGGCGCGCACGAAGTTGATGACCAAGTTCAAGCTCTCGGAGATCCAGGCAAACCACATCCTGGACATGCCCCTGCGCCGCCTCACGCGTCTGGCGCGTGAGGAGCTCGAGCAGGAGCACAAGTACCTGCTCGCCACGATCAAACGCCTGAAGACCATCCTGAAGGACCCGAAGAAGATCCGGGCATTGATCAAGGAGGAGGTCCTGGCGATCAAGGCGCGGTTCGCGGACGCGCGGCGCACCAAGCTCATCGCCGATGTGGGCGACCTGGAGATCGAGGACCTGATCGCCGAGGAGCCTGTCGTCATCACCGTCAGCCGGGCCGGCTACGTCAAGCGCCAGCCGATCGAGAACTTCCGGCGCCAGGGCCGCGGCGGCAAGGGGGTCCGCGGGCAGAACCTGAAGGAGGAGGACGTCGTCCGCGACGTCTTCACCACGACCACGCACCACTGGCTGCTGTTCTTCACCAGCCGCGGCAAGGTCTACCGGGTCAAGGTTCACGAGGTGCCCGAGTCCGGACGCACCGCGCGCGGGACCTACGCGGCGAACCTGCCCGGCGTCGGCATAACCGCCGACGAGAAGGTACAGGGCGTGATCGACCTGAAGGAGTACTCGGGCGGCCGATACCTGCTGTTCGCGACGCGAAAAGGCATGGTGAAGAAGACCGCGCTCCCCGAGTACGACTCGCCGCGCACCGGTCTGGCAGCGATCAACCTCAAGCAGGGCGACGAGCTGATCGACGTGCGCCTGACCGACGGCAAGGACGACGTGTTCCTCATCTCGCGCAAGGGCAAGGCGATCCGCTTCAGGGAGGGGCTCGCTCGACCTATGGGGCGCCAGACCGCCGGCGTGATCGGGATGCGGCTGGACGCCGACGACGAGGTGATCGCGCTCGGCGTCGCGTCCGAGGGCGAGGAGATGATCAGCGTCACCCACCAAGGCTACGGCAAGCGCACGCCGCTGAAGGACTATCCCGCCAAGGGCCGCGGGGGCAAGGGCGTTATCGGCCACACCTTGACGAAGAAGACCGGGCTGCTCGCGGGCGCGTTCGTCGGTTCCAAGGACCAGGACATGTTCGCGATCTCCTCGTCGGGCATCGTGATCCGGGTGGCCGCGGCGGACATCCGGCGGGTCGGCCGCGCCTCGCAGGGTGTGCGGACGATGCGCGTGGAAGAGGGAGCCACCGTCGTCGCGCTCGCTCCTGTCATCGCTCAGGCCGAGGACGAGGAGTAGGCACGTCCTCGGCGAGCGGGACCCGCCGGAACGACAGGTAGATCGCGACGTCGTACACCATCTTCAGTGTGCCGGCCGCCACGAACGGCGCCGCCAGCGCGACGCTCTGGAGCATGACCCCGGCGCCGGCCGCCCCGAACGGCCGAGCCACGTAGCGGGCGGTGTTCGTGAACGCCGAGGCGGCGGTGCGCTCCTCCGGGTCGACGAGCGCGACGACGAACGCCTGGCGCGCCGGCACGTCCATCTGTGACAGCGTGTACCGGAGCAGCAGCACGGCGATCGCCCACCCGAGCGACGGCATGAACGGCACCAGCACCAGGAGCACATCCGAGGGCAGGTGCGTGAACACCATCGTGTTCAGGAGCCCGAACCGGGTGCCGAGCCGGCCGGACGCGATCGACGAGCCGGCCTGGATCAGCCCGCCGGCGAACACCACGAGGCTCATCGTGCCGATCCCGGCGCCCAGTCGGCGTTCGAACCAGTAGACGAGGAAGGTCGTCACGACGAACCCGCCGGCGAACGCGTCGAGCCCGAACAGCGCCGACAACCTCCCGACGTTCCGGCGCGAGCGCTCGAGCGGACGACCCGTCGGGGCGCGCGGCGCCTCGACCTCGGCCGAGAGCCGGCGGGCCAGGAGCAGGCAGGCGAGGGCGATGAGGGGGAAGAGCAGGAGCCACCGCTGGTCCTCGGGGAGCGAGGGCACGGACCCGCGGAGCGCGCTCGGCCCCCCGGCCGCCAGCGCGCCCGCGGCGCCGGCGAGGTAGGCCACGGCGTTGTACTTGCCGAAGACCCGGGCGCGCATCGCCGCCGGCGCGCCGCCCAGCATCGCCTGCTCCAACGAGGTGATCGGTCCGGACTCGTTCGCGTCGGTGGACAGCGTCCCGGTGAGCGCGACCGGGATCAGGACGATCAGGGAGTCGGCGAACGCGTAGATGGCGCCGGCCAAGCCGAGCGCGGTCAGCAGCAGCCGGTAGGCGCGGCGCCGGCCGACCCGGTCCCCCCTCAGGCCGACGAGGATCGACACGAGCGCCGTGCCGGCGAGCATCGCGGCGAACACGAACCCGACCTCGACGTCGGACAGGCCGCCCTCGGCGAGTGACACACCAAGGACCACGCTCGCGAACCCGTACGCGAACGCCCGGAGCGCTTGCACGGCCAGGATGATCCTCAGGTCTCGCCGAAGAGCCTCGGCGTCCTGGCCGGGAGACGGGAGGTGTTCGGGCTCGTCGGTATCGACGGACGGAGGCATCGGCGTGACCATAGGATGATGGCACGATGGCGGTCGGGGCCGGGATCGCGCTCATGGCCACCGGGGCGCTCTGCTGGCTGCTTGTGCTCGTTGCGGCGTGGCACCGGCTCTCCGCGCCTTCGGCGTTCGGTCTCCTCGTGCTCTGCGGGGTCGCGATCGGCGCGGGCGGCCTGCTCGTCCAGGACGAGGCTGGCGTAGCGTCATGGGTCATCACGCTCGGGTTGCTCGGCCTGCTCTCGCCGGTCCACGGGCGACTAGTGTTCGGTCCGCCCGGGCCCGCCGAGTGAGCCCGATGGTTGCCGCTCGGGCCGCCGCCGCGTAGAAAGAGCAGGCCATGAGCGACCCCGTGACCGAGCCGCCCGCTTCAACGCCCAACCGGACCGAGGGTGGGGCGACCGTCGCCACCCGTTCGCGGCCGGCGACGTCCGGCGACGGCCCCGCCCCGCAGGAGCCCGCTCGTGCGGGGCAGGGGCACAGGCGGAAGGCGCGTCATGCACGGGTGGTCGTCCGCAAGGTAGGCCCGTGGTCGGTGCTGAAGATCTCGTTCCTGTTCTACATGTGCGTGATGGCAGTGATCATGGGTGCGCTCGTGATCTTGTACGGGCTGCTGGGCGCCATCGGTGCGCTGGGATCGCTCAGGAGCCTGATCCAGGACCTGTTCTACCCCGGTCTGTCCTTCCAGATCGACGGGGGCTGGCTGTTCACCCGCGGCCTGGCGATCGGGCTCGGCATGGTCGTCGTGTGGACCCTGATCAACGTGTTCGTCGCCTTCCTGTACAACCTGCTCGCGGACGTCGTCGGGGGCATCGAGATCACGCTTTCGGAACGCCGTTAGGCAAAGCAGCAGGTCATCCGCACGATTGACACGCTTCGAAGGCCACGCGTAGGCTTGCCGCGGGCCGGCTGAAGGCCCCCTCGAGGGTTGACTCGGGCCTGTAGCTCAGCACGGTTAGAGCGCATCCCTGATAAGGATGAGGTCGTTGGTTCAAGTCCAACCAGGCCCACCGGACGGAACAGGAGGCGGCGATGGCCGAGGATTCTGAGGACATGAAGAAGAAGAGCGGGTTCTTCGGCAAGCTGATGAAGATCGCGTTCATCGCGGCGATCGTCGCAGCGGTGGTGGCGATCTTCAAGCGGCGACGCGGCAAGGATCTGGACGAGGACGAGTGGCAGGAGCTACCGCCGCCCGCCGGCGGATAGCCTTCCCCCGCAACGAGTTGTGAGGGCCCGCGCGATGCGCGGTCGATCGATGTTCCCTCCCAACTAGACTTCGGCGCCGTGGGCAAGGACGTTCGCGCGCTGGCCGCCCGGGCGTGGGAGGCCGCTCACCGCGCGGCCGGCTCGGCGGGCGTCGAGCTCCGGCCGCTCGGCCGTTTGGAGGACGCCGACGCGATCCTGCGGATCATGGAGGCGAC
>DATEDE010000124.1:0-9662 GCA_035286545.1 Actinomycetota bacterium
GGGGCAGGTTGCCCACGTGTTACTCACCCGTTCGCCGCTCTCCCCTGAAGAGGGTTACCCCTCCTCAGGTTCCCGCTCGACTTGCATGTGTTAGGCACGCCGCCAGCGTTCGTCCTGAGCCAGGATCAAACTCTCCGTAGAGAACCTTCCAGATCCGGCCCGAGGGCCGGCTTTGGGTTCGGTTGGAAAGTCGGCCTCCCCGAGCAGCACACCCGGATCGGCCTCCTGTGATTCGCTTTTCGTACGACCGTCTCGTTCCGGGCACGGCGAACCGCGCCCTTCCCTTGACGGGGAAACGCACTGGCTTTTGGCACACTGTTCAGTTCTCAAGGTGCGAGCGACACCCACGCGGAAGAACCCGCAAGGGGGGGTCGCGCCGACCATGCTACGGACGGCCGACCGAGGCGTCAACCGCAGGCACGGTTCGCGCCTCCACTGTGCAACTGCTCCCCTATCGTAGTCGCACGAAGCGCCGTCTGCCCACCTGCAGGACGTGACCTCGAAGAGCCTCGGGAGTAGCCTCCTCGTCGCTCATCGGCTCCCCGTCCAGACGCACGCCTCCTTGCTCGAACAGCCGGCGTGCCTCGGAATGGGAGGAGGCGAGACCGAGCCCGGCCAGGAGCCTCGGCAGGTAGACCGCGCCGTCCCGGACCGCGTCCCCGGGGATGTCCAGCTCCTCGATCTCGTCGGGGAGCTCGTGCTCGCGGTGCACCCGCTCGAAGCGAGCTTCGGCGGCCTCGCCCGCCCCGGAGCCGTGGTAGAGGTCCACCACCTCACGAGCCATGCGGCGCTTCTCGGTCCAGGGGTCGAGGGACCTTCCCGTCAGGCCCGCGGCCACACGATCGGCCTCGGCCGGTTCGGTGAAGAAGTCGAGGGTGAGGCGCCGGTACTCGGCGATCAGCTCGTCGGGCACGCGGGCGAGCTTGCCGAACATCACGTCGGGCTCGTCCGTGATCGCCACGTAGTTACTGAAGGACTGGCTCATCTTCTGCACGCCGTCGGTGCCCACCAGGAGTGGCATCGTGAAGGCCACCTGCGGATCCTGTCCCTCGGCACGCTGCAGGTCCCGCCCCACGAGCAGGTTGAATCTCTGGTCGGTGCCCCCGAGCTCGACGTCGGCCCGAACCGCGACCGAGTCCATCCCCTGCAGCAGCGGGTACAGGAACTCCATGATCGAGATCGGCTGTCCCTTCGCGTACCGCTTGGCGAAGTCGTCGCGCTCGAGCATGCGGGCCACCGTGTAGGAGGCGGTGAGCTTCAAGGCCCCCTCCATCCCCAGCGGCTCGAGCCACTCCGAGTTGTGGCGGATCTCGGTGCGCTCGCGGTCCAGGATCAGCCAGAACTGCTCCAGCAGGCGGTCGCGGTAGCCGAGCACCTCGTCCTTCGACAGGCGAGGCCGCGTCTCGCTCTTGCCCGAGGGGTCGCCGACGCGGGCCGTGAAGTCCCCCACGATGAGCACCGCGTCGTGGCCAGCGTCCTGGAACTGTCGGAGCTTGCGAAGCACGACCGCCCACCCGAGCGTGACTGCGGGCGCCGTGGGGTCCAGACCGAGCTTGACGCGGAGCGGGCGGCCAAGGGCCAGCTTGCGCTCGAGCTCCTCGGCAGGTACCACCTCGGCGGCGCCGGCCTGCAACATGGACAGGTCATCGGGGGCCATGCGCCGAAGGCTAGCAGTGCGCGGGTGCGCGGGCAGCGAGCCGGACCGGCCAGCGCCGGGACCTAGTCGGACACGGGCGCCGTGGGAAGATTGGATGTCCATGGCCAGACGCTCGCGGACCCTCGTTGCAGGCCTGCTGCTGTTCGCCCTAGCAGCCTCGGCATGTGACCTGCCGACCCTGCGCGAGGCGCGCGAACAGGCCGACGCCCTACCCGAGACCTCGTTCCTGTACGCGGCCGACGGCACGCTGATCACACGACTACACGCCGCCGAAGACCGGGTCTCGATCCGCTCGAGCAAGATCCCCGATGTCGTACGCGACGCGGTGATCGCCGCCGAGGACAAGGGCTTCTACGACCACAAGGGCCTAGACCTGCGCGCGCTCCTTCGCGCGGCTTACATCGACGCCACCACAGGGAAGGTGACCGAGGGCGGCTCGACCATCACGCAGCAGCTCGTGAAGAACGTCTACGTGGGCGATGAGGTGTCCCTCACGCGCAAGGTGCGCGAGGCACACCTGGCCTGGCAGCTGGAGCACACGCTGACCAAGGAACAGATCCTCACGAAGTACCTGAACACGGTCTACTTCGGCAACGGCGCCTACGGTATCCAGGCCGCGGCCGAGACGTACTGGGACGTGGATCCCCTCGACCTCTCGCTCGAGCAGTCCGCGTTGCTCGCCGGGCTGATCGCCGCGCCCGTGACCTTCGACCCAGTCACCCATCCCGTCCGCGCGAAGGCCCGACGCAAGCGAACGCTCCGCGCGATGCTCGAGCTCGGCATGATCGACCAGGTCCGCTACCAGCAGGCCGTCCAGACTCCCGTCACCCTGAACCTCACCGCCGAGGACGACGCCGTCTACGCGGTGCCCCACTTCGTCGACTACCTGAAGGAGTGGTTCCTGTCGAACCCGAGGTTCGGCGAGACCACGCAGGAGCGCTACGACCTGCTCTTCGAGGGCGGCCTGCAGATCGTGACGACGCTGGACCCCCAGATGCAGCAGGCGGCCGAGCGCGCGGTGTCCTCCGTGCTCACCGAACGCAGCGACCCCTACGGAGCGCTGACCGCCATCGATCCCCGCACCGGCTTCGTACGCGCGATGGTCGGCGGTCGCGACTACTGGAACGCAGACGACCGGTTCGCTCGCATCAACCTCGCCACCGGGGGCAGCACGGGGCGGCAGGCCGGCTCGGCGTTCAAGCCGTTCGCGCTGGTGGCGGCGCTCGAACACGGTGTCACGCGCTCGCAGCCGCTGAACGGCTCGTCGGCGCACATCCTCCTACAGGACGGCACCTACTGGGACCCGCAGAACGCTGAGGGCGGCGGCTACGGAACGATCTCGCTGGAGAGCGCCACCGTGAACTCGGTGAACATCGCGTACGCGAACCTCCTCGCGGTGATCGGCGCGGGCGACACGTACGCGGGAGCGGCGGCCACGGTCGAGACGGCGGTGCGGATGGGGATCCGCTGCTGTCCGCGCACCACCGAGCCGAACGGGCCGCTTGCGGCGGTGCCCTCGGCCGTCCTCGGCGTGAACGAGGTGAGCACCCTGGAGATGGCCTCGGCCTTCGGGACGATCGCGTTCGCGGGCCAACACGTGCAGCCCACGCCGGTCATAAGCATCACGACCGCCGACGGCGACGTGATCTACGAGGCCAGCTCCACCCCCAAGCCCGCGGTCGACCCCGCGATCGCTGGCGAGGCGGTGGACATCTTGAGCGGCGTCGTCCAGGGCGGAACCGGGACCGGCGCGAACATCGGGCGTCCTCAGTTCGGCAAGACGGGCACAGCTCAGAACGCGAGTGACGCGTGGTTCGTCGGCGCCATCCCCCAGCTCGCCACCGCGGTGTGGGTCGGGTTCCCGCAGGGACAGATCCCGATGTGTTGTGGCAACGTGCGCATCTCGACCGTGTACGGGGGGACCTGGCCGGCCTCGATATGGCGCGCGTTCATGCTCGAGGCAACGAAGGCCATGCCGGTGAAGGACTTCCCCGAGGCGCCCGACGTCGAGTACGTTACCCTGCGCGTCGACACCACGCAGGGCTGCCTGGCCAACCCCTACACCCTGCCTCAGAACGTCGACACCTTCCAGTACCTCGCCGGCACCGAGCCGACCCTGGAGGTGTGCACCGAGCCCTCCGAGTACCGGCTCCTGACGGTTCCGTCCGTGATCGGGCTCGAACGCGAGGCTGCGATCTCCACGCTCCGCGCCGCGGGGTTCGAGGTGGCCGTCGAGCTCGTGCCCTCGGACCAGCCCGAGGGCACGGTCATCGCGCAGGACCCCGAGCCTGGCGAGGTCCTGATCCAGACCGGGACGGTGACGATCACCGTCGTCAAGGGTGAACCCGAGCCCACACCGCCGCCGGTGGTCCTGCTCGATGTCCCCGACGTGATCGGCCTGACCCAGGGCGCGGCGACCTCGGCGCTCCGTAACGCTGGCTTCGAGGTATCGGTCTCTCTCGACCAGGAGTGCGATCCGCAGGATCCGGCGTGCGACTACCGTCAGGGCATCGTCTGGGCCCAGGCGCCCTCCGGAGGCGAGCAGGCGGAGGAAGGGTCGACCGTCACGATCGTCGTGAACCCGTAGAGGGGCCCGGCACGAAGGGCCGACCCAGCGAGACGAACGCGTTCCCGCGTTCCAGGTAGCGCCATCGTGGCCGCGCGCCGGGTCCCGTCCCGACCCCGACGCGCGTGGTCCGTGCGATCACCGGACGTGGGACCGGCTCACCCGCCGTGAGGAAGACCTCCGAGCCTCGAACCAGGTCGGCGCCGTTCTCGCCGCTACCGATCGCGAGGGCCTGCGTCAGCCGTCCCGGCCCCGAGCAGAACAGCCGAGGCTCCGAGCGGTTCCGGTGCGCTGCCATCGACCCGAGGCCCTCGAGCGGCTCGATCGCCCGCAGGAGCACGGCGCTCCCCTCCCCGTCGCGACCTGTCACGACGTTCGCGCAGAAGTGCATGCCGTAGGTGAAGTACACGTACAACCGGCCCGGGGGGCCGAACATCACCAGGTTCCGTGGTGTGGGGCCTGCGAAGGCGTGACTGGCGGGATCGTTCGGGCCGTAGGCCTCGACCTCGACGATCCGCCCGCACAGGCGGGTGCCGTCGGGCAGCCTTCGCACCAGCAGGCGGCCGAGCAGATCCGGCGCGACCTCCGTGGAGGGTCGCGCGAAGAAGGCGCGGGGCAGTCGCGGGCCCAGCCTCACCGGCCCTTCCGCAGGAAGCGGCGGAGCTTCGCGAGCGGCCACGCGTTGACCACGTCTTCCTTCGTAAGCCATCCGCGCTGGGCCGTCGCCACCCCGTAGCGCATCAGTTCGAGGTGCGTGGTCGAGTGCGAGTCCGTGTTCACCGCGAAGCGCACGCCGTGGCGCCTCGCCCACAGGATGTGTTCGTCCTTGAGGTCCAGGCGGTCGGGGTAGCCGTTCACCTCGAGCGCCGTGCCGGTGCGAGCCGCCGCTTTGAACACCTCGTCGAGGTCGAACTCGATCGGCGGCCGCTTGTTGATCAGCCGGGCGGTCGGGTGGCCGATGATCTGGACGAACGGGTTCTCCATCGCGCGGATCAGGCGGCGGGTCATCTCGTCCTTGCCCTGGGTGAAGTGCGAGTGGACGCTCGCCACGCAGACGTCGAAGCGCTCGAGGAACTCCGGGCCCCAGTCGACGCCGCCGTCGGGGTCGATGTTCAGCTCGGAACCATGGAGCAGCATCATCTTCGGGTAGCGCGATCGCAGGTCCTGCAGCTGCTCACGCTGGGCAAGCATCTTCTCGTCGGTCATCCGTTGCATCGCGAGGTTTGGTGCGTGATCCGTCACGGCGTAGTACGCGTAGCCGAGGGCCGCGGCCGTCTCGAGCATCTGCTCGAGCGTGGCCAGCCCGTCGGTCAGGTTCGTGTGCGTGTGGAGGTCGCCGCGCAGCTGCTTGCGCGTGAGGACGTCGGGCAGCGTACCGTCGAGCGCTGCCTCGACCTCGCCTCGGTCCTCGCGCAGCGTCGGTGGGATGAGTGGCAGGCCGAGCTTCGCGTACACCTCTTCCTCGGTATTCGCGACGATCAGCCGACCGGTCTTGGCGCGGTACAGGCCGTACTCGTTCAGCTTGAGGCCCTTGCGAACCGCCATCTCGCGGATCCGGATGTTGTGCGCCTTGGAGCCTGTGAAGTAGATCATCGCGGCACCCCAAGCTTCGATCGGGACGACGCGCAGGTCCACCTGGAGCCCCTGCCGCATCAGGACGCTGGACTTAGTGTCGCCCTTGGCGAGGACGCGCTCGATGCCGGCGACTCCGACGAAGGCGTCCATCACGCCTACGGGGTGGTCGCTCGCGACCAGTAGGTCGAGGTCGCCGATCGTCTCCGCCATCCGTCGGAGTGAGCCCGCGTACTCGATGCGCCTGACGTCCCTGCGCCTTCCGAGGCCATCGATGAGCAGCTCGGCCAGGTCCATCGCGACCGAAGCGAGTACACGACCGCCGGTCTGCTCGAGCCGCTCGAGACCGCGGCGGATGTTCTCCTCAGTCTTGGCGCCGAAGCCCGTGAGCCCAGCCAGCCGCCCTTCGTCGACCGCACGGCCAAGCGGCTCCAGCCCGTCGATCCCGAGGTCGCGATACAGCACCATCGCCTTCTTAGGCCCAAGGCCCGGGACCGCGATCATGTCGCGCACGCCCGCGGGGATCTGCGCACGGAGCTCCTCGAGCGCCGCGATCTTGCTGGAGACCAGGAACTCGTGGACCTTCTCCCCGATCGATCGGCCTACGCTCGGAACCTGAAGGATCTCCTTCAGGTCGGCGCCGTCGAGGTCGGCCGGGTAGCCCCCGACGGCTCGAGCCGCCTTCTCGTAGGCCCGCGGCTTGAACCTGTCCTCGGAGACGATCGAAAGCAGGTCGGCGTACTCGAGCAGTACCGCCTCGATGGCGTCGTTCGCGCGAGGCATCTGGTCCTCCGCGGGACTCAAGCCAGGCCGAGCAGCCGGAGCAGGAGCGCCTTCTGCGTATGCATCCGGTTCTCGGCCTGGTCCCACACGACCGAGTTCGGACCGTCGATCACCTCGTCCGTGATCTCCTGCCCGCGGTGGGCGGGCAGGCAGTGCATCACGGTCACGTCGGGCTTGGCGACCTCGAGCTTGTCCCGGTCCAACGCGTATGCGGGGAATACCAGCGCGCGCTCGTCGGCCTCAGCCTCCTGCCCCATGCTGGCCCAAACGTCGGTGTACAGGACATCCGCGTCGCGCGAGGCCTCGATAGGGTCCAGCATCACGGTGGCGCTTCCCCCGGTGCCAGCGGCGATCTCTTTCGCGCGCTGCACCATCTGAGGGATCGGCTCGAACCCCGGAGGCGTGCCGGCGCGGAAGTGCATCCCCGCCTTCGCGCACCCCAGCAGCAGCGAGTGCGTAACGTTGTTGCCATCACCGAGATAGGTGAAGGTGAGGCCCCCGAGCTCACCCCGGGCCTCTCGTACCGTGAGTAGGTCGGCGAGGCACTGACACGGGTGCTCGAAATCCGACAACGCGTTCACCACTGGGACCGACGCGGCCGACGCGAGCATCTCCAGCCGCTCCTGCTCGAACGTGCGCAGGACGATCGCATCGACGTAGCGGGACAGGACACGCCCCGTGTCCTCGATCGTCTCGCCGCGTCCCAACTGGAGCTCTGCGGAGGAGAGCGACACCGGGTGGCCGCCGCTCGAGGAGATCGCGATCTCGAAGGACACGCGGGTCCGGGTGGAAGGCTTCTCGAAGATCATCGCCACGGAGCGCCCCGCCATCCGGGACGCGTAATCACCCGGTTGGGCCTTCACCTTGGCGGCCAGGTCAAGCAGGAGGAACAGCTCCTCCGGTGAGAGATCGTCGACCGATAGGAAGTCCCGCACCATGGGGCGAGTCTATCCCGAGGCCTTCGGGGCTCGCTCGAAGGATCAGGCCGAACGGAGCTCGGCGCCGAGGTCCGCCGCCAGCCGCGCGGCGATCGCTTCGACCACCTCGGCCGCCTCCGCGTCGGTCAGGGTACGGTCGGAGGCCCGCAGGTCGACGGAGAAGGCCAGGCTCTTCGTTCCAGGAGAAAGCGGCGCACCCTCGTGCACGTCGAAGAGCAACACCGAGTCGAGCAGCCCGCCGGCCGCCTCCTGCAGGACCGCCTGGACGGCCCCGGCCGCCACCGACACCTGGACGACGAACGCGAGATCGCGCCGCACCGGCGGGAACCGTGGGACGTCACGGACCTGGAGGTCGGATGTGGAAAGGCGCATGAGGTTCCGCACCTCCAGTTCGGCCACGGCCACCCGACCGGGAAGATCGAGCCGCTCGGCGATCTTCGGATGGAGCTCACCGACCATCCCGATCCGCTCGCCGTCCACGACCACCTCGGATGAACGTCCCGGATGGAACGGTCGTCCGACGGGCCCGCCGATGCTCCAGTCGATCCCCAGGTCGGCCAGGAGCGCGGCCACCGCTCCCTTGGCGTCGAACACGTCGAAGGTGCGTCCGTCGCCGGTCCACCCGGGCTCGGCCGTGCCGGTCATCGCGAGCCCGATCATCGGCCGCTCGTCCGGCTGGCCGTCGAGAAGGCGGAAGACGTTGCTCACCTCGAAGATCGCGACCGAGCGCACGTGCCGGTACGCGTTGCGTCGAACGGCCTTGAGTAGCCCCGGCAGCAGGTGGATGCGCATCCAGCCGTCATCGGCCTGCAGGGGGTTCGTTACCCTGATCGGGTCCGCGTCGCCGGTGAGCCGGAGGTCCTGGTCGGAGGCGAACGGGACCGTCCGGATCTCGCGGAGGCCGGCTCCGGCGAGGGCACGTCGGAGACGACGGAGGAAGGCGGATGTCGGGGGCAGCCCTCCCGCCTGGCGCACCGGCGGCAGCACGGAGCCGACGCCCTCGTACCCCTGGATGCGCACGACCTCTTCGATCAGGTCGACCTCGCGCTCGAGGTCCACGCGATAGCCCGGCACCTCGACGCGCACCGTGTCCTCGTCGACCGGTTCGGCGCCGATGCCGAGACGATCGAAGACCTCCCTGGCCTCGGCACTGGTGACCGGATAGCCGATCAGCGCCGAGGCCCGCGAGGCACGCATCGGGACGCGTCGCCGCTCCGTTGCAGCGCCGACCTCGACGACGCCGCGCAGGACACGGGCACCGAACCACTCCACCATCAGCTGACACGCTCGGTCGGCACCCACGCGTGTCGCCTCGGGGTCGACGCCGCGCTCGAACCGCATCGAGGCCTCCGTCGACAGGTCCAGGCGTCGTCGTGTGCGCTGGATCCCGCCGCGCTCGAACGTTGCGGCCTCCAGCAGGACGTCGCTCGTTACGTCCGAGACCTCCGCCAGTTCCCCACCCATGACACCGGCGACGGCTACCGGGCGCTCGACGTCGCAGATCAGCAGGTCGTCATCGGTGAAGGCATGCTCGACGTCGTCGAGGGTGACCAGCCGTTCCCCCACCGCGGCGCGACGGACGAGGATCCCCGGCCCTTTCAGCAGTGCCAGGTCGAAGGGATGCAGCGGCTGGCCGACCTCCAGCATCGCGTAGTTGGTGGCGTCCACGGCCGCCGAGATGGGTCGCATGCCCGCAGCGGTCATCCGCGCCTGAACCGAGATCGGCGAAGCAACGTGCCGAACATCCCGGACGATCCGCGCGAGGTAGCGTGGGCACCGGTCCCGATCGAGGACCTCGACGGTGGCCACACCCTCCGCCGGCTCCTCGTCCTCGGGGATCCCGGCCTGCGGCGCGGACAGAGGCGTCCCCGTCGCCGCCGAGACCTCGCGGGCGATCCCGAGCACCGACAAGAGATCGGGTCGGTTCGGCGTGACCTCGACGTCGAGAACGACGTCGTCCAGCCCGAACACCGAGACCACGTCCCAACCGATCTCGAGTTCCGGCGGCAGGATCAGGATGCCCTCGTGGGAGGACGAGACCCCTAGCTCGTCGGGTGCGCAGAGCATGCCGTTAGACGTCACCCCGCGGATCTCACGAGCGCCGAGCGGGTCTGGCAGACCCACGACCCGCGCGCCGGGCGAGGCT
>DATEDE010000125.1:0-2796 GCA_035286545.1 Actinomycetota bacterium
CCGACGTTGCTGCCCAGGAAGAGCTGGCGGATGGCGTCGACGCCGTAGGTCAGCGGGTTGATCTTGGAGATGACTTCCATCCACAGCGGAACGGCGTTGACCGGGAAGAAGACGCCGGCCAGGAAGATGAGCGGGAAGATCAGGATCTGGATGAGGACCTGGAAGCCCTGTTGGCTGGTCATGAACGAGGCGATCAGGATCCCCAGGCCGGACAGGCCGAGCGAGATGACCACGACGAGCGGGATCAGGCCGGCCACCAGGCCGGGGCTGAGCGACACGCCCAGGATCGGCGCCAGCGCCAGCATGATCAGCGCCTGGAGGAGGGCGACGAAGGTCGCTCCGATCGCCTTGCCCAGCACGATCCCGGTCCGGCCGATCGGTGCCACGAGGATCTCCTTGAGGAAGCCGAACTCGCGATCCCAGACCACCGAGATGCCGGCGAAGAGCGAGCTGGTCAGCACGGTCATGGCGATGATGCCGGGATACATGAACTGGATGAAGTTGACGCCGGGCGCGAGCGTGCCGATCACGTTCGTGAAGCCGGCTCCGAAGATCACCAGGAACAGGAGCGGCATCGCGAAGCTCGACAGGATGCGCGAGCGTTCGCTCACGAAGCGTAGGAGCTCGCGATAGGCGACGACCCAGGTCCCGCGCCAGATCTCGGCCATCAGCGGCCCATCCGCCAGCGCCCCGCACCGTGGAGCAGCATCTCCCTGGCGTCGAGCTCCGAGTCCCGGATCTCGTGGCCGGTGAGGGTGAGGAACACGTCGTCCAGAGTCGGGCGCTGCAGGCTCACGGAGAGGAGGTGCTCCGGGAACGTCCGCACGAACTCGGGCAGGAACGTGTCGCCCGAGGTGACGTGGAAGCGTACGGTCCCGTTCTGGAGGCTCGGCTCCACGCCGTAGCGAGACCGGACCTCGGCCGCGGCCTTCTCGTCGTCGGCGGTGGAGAACACGATCAGGTCGCCGCCGACGGCGCTCTTGAGGCCGTCCGGCGAGTCGAGCGCGATGATCGTGCCGCGGTCGATGATCGCGATCCGGGCGCAGTTCTCGGCCTCGTCGAGGTACTGGGTGGTGAGGAAGATCGTCAGGTTCTCCTGCTCACGCAGCTTGAGCAGGTAGTCCCAGATGTGGCGGCGCGTCTGCGGGTCGAGCCCGAGCGTGGGCTCGTCGAGGAAGAGGGCCCGCGGGTGGTGGAGCAGTCCGCGCGCGATCTCGAGGCGCCGCTTCATCCCGCCGGAGAAGGTCCGCACGCTGCCCTTGCGGCGGTCCCACAGCTCGACCATCGTGAGCAGCTCGCGGATGCGCGCTTCGCGGATGCCCGAGGGGACGTTGTACGCGTAGGCGTGGAAGCGAAGGTTCTGCTCGGCGCTCAGGTACTCGTCCACGGTCGGCTGCTGGAAGACCAGCCCGATCGAGCGGCGGACCTCGCTGCGCTGATGGATCACGTCGAAGCCGTTGACGCTCGCCGTGCCGCTCGTCGGGCGGAGCAGGGTGCACAGCATGTTGATGGTCGTGGTCTTGCCGGCACCGTTCGGCCCGAGGAAGCCGAACATCTCGCCCTCGGCGACCTCGAACGAGACGCCCTTGACCGCCTGCAGCTGCCCGAAGTTCCTGGAGAGGCTCCGGACCTCGATCATGCTCATGTCTTGAGTTCCTCGTAGACGCGGACCATGTCCTCGAGGGCGGTGAGGAGTGCCTCCCGGCCGGTCGGGCTCATCCGCTCGATCAGTTCGCCCAGCCGCCGCCGGCCGCGTGCCTCGTGCTGGTCGAGCACCGCTCGCCCGCGGCCATTCAGCTCGACGAGCTTGCGGCGGCGATCGGCGTCATCCTCGCGCCGCGTCACGAGCCCGAGACGTGCCATACGCTCGACCACGGCCGACGCACTCGCCGGGCTAATGCTGAATGACGACCCGATGTCACTGACGCTGATCGGCTGGCGGCGTGCGATGAGGCTCAATACCCGCAGTTGCAGCTTCGTCAGGTCGTCGCTCCAGTCGGCGGGCGTTTCGCCGATCAGCTCCTGGAGCCGCCGCGCGACCGCTTCGAAACGGTCGGCGGTCGCCGCTGCATCGGCGTCCGGCGCCACCTCCGCCGTGGTCCCAGTGACTTGATTCAATGTCACGCTGATAGTCTATGCTGCATTGAAGAACAATGCAGCGTGACGATTCGGCGGCCGCCAGGCGGCCATCACGCCGCGTCGCCCGAGCCCTGACCGACCGCGTAGATCGCCTCCTGCCGGTCCCCGGTCGTGACAGCGATGAAGCCGGCAAGCGTTCGGTCCAGCTCTTCGTCGTCAGTGTCCACCAGGAACGGCCGCCCGCCCAAGGATGCGAGCTTGCCGGGTGTCGCGACGACGATCACGTTCTGGATGCCGACTGCCCGGACGACCCGCCCGCTGATCTGCTGGTTCCCGCGTCCGAACAGGAACCCCTGGCCGCCGATCGGCGTGACGATGATCCTGGCACGTGGGTGGTCGCGGACGATGCGGAGGAGATCCCGCTCCGCGACGTCGAGGGCAAGGACCTGCCCGTCCAGGATGACGTCGACGCCTAACAGCGTGGACTCGAGGCCCATGAGCGTCGTGATCCGCCGGGTCGTCGTTCCGGGACCGACGACGTACAGGGTCTCGCGGTCCATCCTGGCGACGACGGAACGTGCCAGCTCCTCGGCGGCGGTGTCATCGCTCCGGCTTCTGACCTTCGCTCCCTGCACGAGCTGCGGATCGTACGGCACACGCAGGTAGCCGAACAACCTCGTCGCGAGCTGCCCACGCCGGTAGGCGGCCTCATCGACG
>DATEDE010000126.1:0-11294 GCA_035286545.1 Actinomycetota bacterium
AACCGCAAGGGCAAGGTGAAGCGCCGCCGCTTCACCCTCGGCAAGCGCGCCGACCAGAAGCGCGCGATCGTGACGCTCGCCGAGGGCGACAAGATCGAGATCTTCGAGACGGGGAAGTAGACGATGACCGTTCGCAAGTACAAGCCGACGACGCCGGGGCGCCGCGGCGCCAGCGTGTCCGGGTTCGACGAGATCACGAGGGCCAAGCCCGAGAAGTCCCTCGTGGCCAAGGGCCGCAACCGCGCGGGCCGCAACGTCCATGGGCGCATCACGGCGCGTCACCAGGGCGGCGGCAACAAGAGGCGCTACCGGGTCATCGACTTCCGCCGCAACAAGGACGGGATCCCGGCCAGGGTGGCACACATCGAGTACGACCCGAACCGCTCGGCTCGGATCGCGCTGCTGCACTACGCCGACGGCGAGAAGCGCTACATCCTGGCGCCCAACGGTCTTGGCGTGGGCGACAAGCTGCTCTCGGGCGAGCACGCCGACATCCGGCCGGGCAACGCGCTCGCGCTGCGGAACATCCCCGTGGGCACCACGGTCCACGCCGTGGAGCTGAAGCCCGGTGGCGGCGCCCGGATGGCGCGCTCGGCCGGCACCAGCATCCAGGTGATGGCCAAGGAGGCCGGCTACGCGACGCTCCGGCTCCCCTCGGGCGAGATGCGACTGATCCAGGCTACCTGTAAGGCGACGGTCGGCGAGGTCGGCAACGCCGAGCACGAGCTGATCTCGCTGGGCAAGGCCGGCCGGAGCCGCTGGAAGCGCAAGCGGCCGACCGTCCGCGGCGTCGCGATGAACCCCGTCGATCACCCGCTGGGTGGCGGCGAGGGCAAGAGCTCGGGCGGCCGGCATCCCACGAGCCCGTGGGGCCAGAAGGAAGGCCGGACGCGGAAGAAGAACAAGGCGTCGGACAGGTACATCGTCCGGCGCCGCGGGAAGGGGCGTGGCTAGGTGCCCAGGAGCATCAAGAAGGGGCCGTTCGTCGACGAGCACCTCATGGTCAAGGTCGTCGAGATGAACCGCAAGAGCGAGAAGAAGGTCATCAGGACCTGGTCTCGCCGCTCGGACGTCGTGCCCGAGATGGTCGGTCACACGATCGCGGTCCACGACGGTCGCAAGCACGTGCCCGTGTACATCTCGGAGTCGATGGTCGGGCACAAACTCGGCGAGTTCGCGCCGACCCGGACGTTCCGTTCGCACGCGCGGGGCGAGCGTTCGACGACGGTGAGGTAGGACATGGAAGCCAAAGCGACGGTCAAATACGTGCGCATCTCGCCGCCGAAGGCGCGGCGTGTGATCGACCTCGTCCGCGGTCAGCAGGTGGAGGAGGCCCGGCGCATACTGAAGTTCAGCCCGCTCGGCGCCGCCAAGACCGTCGAGAAGGCGCTGAACTCCGCCGTCGCCAACGCCGAGCAGCAGCCCGGCGTGATCGCTCAGAACCTGATCGTGGAGCGCGCCTGGGTCGACTCGGGCCCGACGCTGAAGCGCTGGCGCCCCCGCGCCTACGGACGTGCCACGCGGGTGCGCAAGCGCACCTCGCACATCACGCTCGTCGTTCGTTCGCTGGGAGAGGATGCTTAGTGGGTCACAAGGTCAACCCGTACGGGTTCCGCCTCGGGGTCATCTACCCCTGGAAGTCCAACTGGATCGCCGGCAAGGACTACGCCGACCAGCTCCACGAGGACATCTGGATCCGCAAGCACATCCGCTCGCGGCTGTCGCGCGCCGGCATCTCGAGCGTGGACATCGAGCGCAAGGGCGACCAGATCTGGGTCTACATCCGCACGGCCCGGCCCGGCATCGTGATCGGGCGCAAGGGCGCGGAGGTCGACCGGATCCGCAAGGACGTCGAGAGGGTCACCAAGAAGCGCGTCGACGTGAAGGTCGAGGATATGAACTCGGCCGCGTCCGAGGCGCGCCCGGAGACCGACGCCACTCTTCTCGCGCAGGGCGTTGCGGAGCAGCTCGCCGGCCGTGTGTCCTTCCGCCGGGCGATGCGCCGCGCGGTGCAGACCGCGATGCGCTCGGGCGCCCTGGGCGTCCGCGTGCAGTGCGGCGGCCGCCTCGGCGGCGCCGAGATGTCGCGGCGCGAGTGGTACCGCGAGGGCCGGGTCCCGCTTCACACGCTCCGCGCGCGGATCGACTTCGGCACGGCCGAGGGCAAGACCACCTTCGGGATCATCGGCGTGAAGGTGTGGGTCTACCACGGCGACGAGATCCCGCAGGCCGAGCAGGAGACCGAACGGTTGCGCGCCCGCGCGCTCGCACAGGTCGCCAGTGGCGGCGGCGCGTCGACCGGCGCGCTCATCACCGACGTGGCCGAGGCGGCCGAGGTCGCCGCGCCCGAGACGCCGGAGGTCCAAGCCGAGACCCCGGCTCCGGCCGAGCCCGAGACGCCGGCGGTCCAAGCCGAGACCCCGGCGGCGAAGGAAGCGGACGCGTCAGCTGCCGACGGGGAGGCTGAGGCCTGATGCTCGCGCCCAAGAGGGTCAAGCACCGCAAGGTGCACCGGGGACGGCGGCGCGGTCGAGCCACCGGTCTCACCGAGGTGCACTTCGGTGACTTCGGGCTCGTGGCCCTGGAGGCCGCCTGGATCACGAACCGCCAGATCGAGTCGGCCCGTGTCGCGATCACGCGCCACATCCGCCGCGGCGGGAAGGTATGGATCAACATCTTCCCGGACAAGCCCGTCACCAAGAAGCCTGCCGAGACCCGGATGGGCTCGGGCAAGGGCAACCCGGAGGGCTGGGTCGCGGTCGTCAAGCCGGGCCGCGTGATGTTCGAGCTCGCCGGTGTGTCCGAGGAGCTAGCGCGCGAGGCCATGCTGCGGGCCGCGCACAAGCTGCCGATCAAGACGAAGTTCATCACGCGTGCCGGGGGGATGGGCTAGATGGCCAAGCTCACCGAGCTGCGGGATCTGGGCGACGTCGAGCTGCTCGAGCGGCTCGATTCGAACAAGGAGGAGCTGTTCAACCTGCGCTTCCAGCTAGCGACGGGGCAGCTCGACAACCCGATGCGGATCAAGGCAGTGCGCCACGAGGTCGCTCGGATCCTGACGATCCTGCGTGAGCGGGAGATGGAGGCCGAGATCGAGGCGTTCGAGGCCGCTATGAGCGGCGGGGAGCAGGAGTGAGGGTGGGCGACGAGCAGACGACAACGGAGCGGAGCCGGCGCAAGGTGCGCGTGGGCGTGGTCGTGTCCGACAAGATGGACAAGACCGTGCTCGTGCGGATCGATCGCAAGGTCCGCCACCCCCTGTACAAGAAGACCGTTGCGCGCTCGAACAAGCTCGCCGCGCACGATGAGACCAACGACGCCCACGTGGGGGACACGGTCAGGTTGGTCGAGACCCGCCCGACGTCCAAGACCAAGCGTTGGCGCGTCGTGGAGATCGTGGAGAGGGCCAAGTAGTGATCCAGCAGGAGTCGCGCTGCAAGGTCGCGGACAACACCGGGGCCAAGGAGGTCCTCGTGATCCGCGTGCTCGGCGGGAGCGGGCGCCGCTACGCGGGCGTGGGCGACATCGTGGTCGGCTCGGTGAAGGACGCGCTGCCCGGCGGCGCGGTGAAGAAGGGCGAGGTCGTGAAGGCCGTCGTCGTTCGCACCGCCAAGGAGCGTCGTCGTCAGGACGGCTCCTACATCCGGTTCGACGACAACGCGGTCGTGATCTTGACGACCGACGCGAAGAACCCGCGCGGGACCCGGATCTTCGGACCCGTGGCGCGCGAGCTCCGCGAGAAGCGCTTCATGAAGATCATCTCGCTCGCCCCGGAGGTGCTGTAGCGATGCCCGGCGTGAACATCCACAAGGACGACACCGTGAAGGTGATGACCGGAAAGAGCGCCGGCCACACCGGCCGCGTGATCCGCGTGCTCCCGCGCGAAGGCCGCGTGATGGTCGAGGGCGCCGCCATGGCCAAGAAGCACCAGCGGACCCAGGGCAAGCGCTCGCAGAGCGGCTCCCAGCTCCAGCAGGGCGGGATCATCGACACCGAGACGTTCATCGACATCGCGAACGTGATGCTGGTGTGCGGCTCCTGCGGCAAGCCGACGCGCGTTGGGTACCGGATCGAGGGCGACGGCACCAAGGTGCGCGTCTGCCGCAAGTGCGGGGCGGACCAGTGAGCGATCACCCGATCCCCCGCCTGAAGACCCGGTACCGCGAAGAGGTGATCGCTCGCCTGCAGCGAGAGCTCGGCCTGAGCAACCCGATGCAGGTACCGCGTCCGGAGAAGGTCGTCATCAACATGGGCGTGGGCGACTCCCTCAAGGACGGTCGTATGCTGGAGGCCGCCGTCGAGGACCTGCAGGTCATCACCGGGCAGAAGCCCGTGATAACCAAGGCCCGCAAGTCGATCGCGGGCTTCAAGCTTCGCGAGGGCATGCCGATCGGCGTGAAGGTCACCCTGCGGGGGGACCGGATGTGGGAGTTCGTCGACCGGTTGGTGTCGATCGCGATCCCAAGGATCCGGGACTTCCGCGGGCTGAACCCCAGCGCGTTCGACGGCCGTGGCAACTACACGCTGGGCCTGACCGAGCAGCTGATCTTCACGGAGATCGACTACGACAAGGTCGCGAAGGTCCGCGGCATGGACATCACGGTCGTGACGACCGCGACGAGTGACGAGGAAGGACGGGCGCTGCTGGTGGCGCTCGGGTTCCCCTTCGAGGGGATCCCGATGGTCACCGCGCAAGCGTCCTAGGGCGGAGCGATGGCGAAGAAGGCACTGGTCAACAAGCAGCGGAAGCAGGGCAAGTTCAAGGTGCGTGAGTACACGCGCTGCCGCCGGTGCGGCCGGTCGCGCGCCGTGTACAAGAAGCTCCTGCTCTGCCGGATCTGCTTCCGCGAGCTCGCGCACGCGGGGGAGCTGCCGGGGGTGACGAAGGCGTCATGGTGAGGCTCGCGACCAACGTCACCGACCCGATCGGCGACCTGCTCACCCGGATCCGCAACGCGAACCTGGCGTACAAGGACGACCTCATGGTCCCGGCGTCCAACATGAACCGCGCGATCTTGAGGATCCTGGACGGCGAGGGCTACATCGAGGGCTTCGCCGAGGAGGGGGAGGGCACCGAGAGCGTCCTCCGCGTGAGCTTGAAGTACAGCAAGAAGCGTGAACGAACGATCAGCGGCCTGAAACGCGTGAGCAAGCCCGGCCGCAGGATCTACACGGGCCGCGACCGCCTGCCCCGGGTCCTCGGGGGGTTGGGCATCGCGATCGTGTCGACCTCCCAGGGTGTGATGACGGACAAGGACGCCTCCCGCAAGGGAATCGGCGGCGAGGTCCTGGCGTACGTGTGGTAGGTGCAGGGAAGTCGCGGAGCGACGGGCGGGACGGGAAGAAGGAAGAGGATGAGTCGGATCGGCAAGCAGCCCATCGAGATCCCTGGCGGGGTCGACGTCATCGTGGGCGATGACGCTGTGGTGACCGTGAAGGGGCCGCGTGGCACGCTCACCCAGCAGGTCCACTCGGCGATGAAGATCGTGCGCGAGGACGCCGTGCTCCGTGTGGAGCGTCCCAGCGACGAGGCTCGCCATCGCAGCCTGCACGGGCTCACCCGCTCGCTGATCGCGAACATGGTCGAGGGCGTGACCAGGGGCTACGAGAAGCGCCTGACGATCGTGGGCGTCGGCTACCGCGCCGCGATGAAGGGCAACGACCTCGAGATCCAGGTCGGATACTCCCACCCTGTGAACGTGGTTGCGCCCGAGGGGATCGAGTTCGAGACCCCGACCCCCACATCGATCGTTGTGCGCGGCAACGACAAGCAGCAGGTCGGCGAGGTTGCCGCCAACATCCGCAAGGTCCGCAAGCCCGAGCCCTACAAGGGCAAGGGCATCCGCTACGAGAACGAGTACGTGCGCAAGAAGGCCGGCAAGGCCGCGAAGGGTGCTGCCTGATGGACGCGAAGACCAAGCGCCAGGCGCGCGTGCGCCGTCACGCCCGGGTCCGTCGCAAGGTGGTCGGCTCGGCTCAGAGGCCGCGGCTGACCGTGTACCGGTCCAACCGCCATATCTACGCGCAGCTGATAGACGACGACGCCGCGCGGACCATCGCGTCGGCCTCGGATCGCGAGCTGAAGGGCGGCGGCGAGGGCAAGACCGGCTCGGCCAAGGCCGTCGGCGGGCTCCTGGCCGAGCGCGCCAAGGAGGCCGGGATCGAGGCCGTGGTCTTCGACCGCGGCGGGCGGCTGTTCCACGGGCGGGTGGCCGCGCTAGCCGAGGGAGCACGTGAGAAGGGGTTGCAGATCTGATGCGTCGATACGACACGCAGGGCGAGAAGAGCATCTACGAGGAGCGGGTCATCTCGATCAACCGGGTGGCCAAGGTCGTCAAGGGCGGCCGGCGCTTCTCTTTCGCCGCACTGGTCGTGGTCGGCGACGGGGCCGGGCGCGTGGGCCTGGGCTACGGCAAGGCCAAGGAGGTGCCCGCGGCGATCGCCAAGGGTGTCGAGGAGGCCAAGCGCAAGATGTTCGAGGTCCCGATGATGGGCACCACGATCCCTCACCAGGTGACGGGTGAGGACGGTGCCGGCGTCGTGCTGCTGAAGCCCGCCGCGCCCGGCACCGGCGTCATCGCCGGCGGTGCGGTGCGCGCGCTCGTCGAGTGCGCGGGGATAAAGGACATCCTGAGCAAGTCCATGGGCTCTTCCAACACGATCAACATCGTGAAGGCCGCGATGGCTGGCCTGAAGACCCTGAAGATGCCCGCGGAGGTCGCGCGCCTGCGCGGACGGGAGCTCCACGAGGTCGCCCCCAAGCCGATGCTCGCGGCGGTGGCCGCGGCGCAAGATCGTCTCCAGGCCGCGCGCGCGGCCAAGCTCGAGGAGGTCTACGGCGATCAGGCCCAGGCCTCGCCGGACGGTCGCCGGCGATGAGCGCGCGCTCAAGTAGCGAACCGGTAGCGCGGACCAAGCGCTCAAGCAGCGAAGCGGTGGCGCAGAGCAGGAAGCTCAAGGTCACCCAGGTCCGAAGCGTGATCCACCGGCCGAAGGACCAGAAGTCGACGGTCCGCCGGCTCGGCCTGCACCGGATCAACGACAGCGTCATCAAGGAAGACCGACCCGAGATCCGCGGCATGATCTCGAAGGTGCGGCACCTCGTGAGCGTGGAGGAGGTGGACTAGGTGAAGCTTCACCACCTGAAGCCCGCCGAGGGCGCGAAGAAGGACCGCAAGCGCGTGGGTCGCGGCCGTGCGGGCGTGCGAGGCAAGACCGCCGGCCGAGGCACGAAGGGCTGGGGCGCGCGCCACAACCCCAAGCCGGGGTTCGAGGGCGGTCAGATGCCGTTCCAGCGCCGCGTGCCCAAGCTGAAGGGCTTCACCAACCCCAACCGGGTCGAGTACGCCGTCGTGAACGTGGAGACCCTCGCCCGGTACTTCGACGGCGAGGTCGACCCGGCCGTGCTGTACGCCCACGGCCTCGCGCACAAGGGGCGCCCCGTCAAGATCCTGGCCCGCGGCGAGCTCGACAAGAGGCTCACCGTGCGGGCGCACGCGTTCAGCCGGGCCGCGAAGGCGAAGATCGAGCAGGCCGGAGGCTCGGCTGAGCTCGTCGGATGACGGGGTAGGATAGAAACCTCGTGCTCCGCGCCTTCGTCAACTCGTTCAAGGTCCCTGACCTCCGGAACAAGATCTTCTTCACGCTGTTCATCATCGCGGTCTACCGGCTCGGGTCCCACGTGCCGGTGCCGGTGGTGGACATCGATATCCTGCAGAACGCGCTGGATGCGCAGGGCGCCGCCGGGTTCCTCTCGTTCATCGACCTGTTCTCGGGCGGGGCGCTGACCCGCATGGCCGTCTTCGGCCTCGGCATCATGCCCTACATCACGGCCTCGATCATCATGCAGCTGCTCACCGTGGTGATCCCCAAGCTCGAGCAGTGGCAGAAGCAGGGCGAGCAGGGGACGAAGAAGATCAACCAGTGGACCCGCTACGTGACCGTGGTCCTCGCGCTCTTGCAGTCCACCGGCCTCGTGTTCCTGTTCCACTCCGCGAACTCGCAGAGCGGCCTGGGCGTCGACATCTTCCCTGGGGGCGAATTCACCGCGCCGAACATCGCGCTGATCGTCCTGGTGATGACGGCCGGGACGGCCATGATCATGTGGATGGGCGAGCTCATCACACAGCGAGGCATCGGCAACGGCATGTCGATCCTCATCTTCACCAGCGTGATCTCGCGCCTGCCGCAGGAGGGGCGTGCGATCCTCGTGTCAGGCGGGAACGCCAAGTTCGCGGTATTGCTCTTGATCGGGTTCGCGATCATCGTCGGCGTCATCTTCGTCGAGCAGGGTCAGCGGCGGATCCCGGTGCAGTACGCCAAGCGTGTCGTCGGGCGTCGGATGACCGCGGGCGGTAGCACCTACATCCCGCTGAAGGTGAACCAGGCCGGAGTGATCCCGATCATCTTCGCGAGCTCGGTCCTGTACTTCCCGACGCTGCTCGCGAGCGTTTACCACGCGGCGTGGTTCCAGAACTTCGTGAACAACTACGTCACCAACCAGCGGAGCCTGGTCTACATGACCTTCTACGGCCTGCTGGTCGTGTTCTTCGCGTACTTCTACACGGCGATCGCGTTCAACCCGGTGGATACGGCGGACAACCTGCGCAAGTACGGCGGGTTCGTCCCGGGCATCCGGCCGGGGCCGCCCACCGCCGAGTACCTCTCGTTCGTGCTCTCGAGGATCACCCTGCCCGGCTCGATCTTCCTGGCGACGATCGCCCTGCTGCCCGCGATCTTCTTCGCGTTCTTCCTTCCCGTTCAGCAGTTCCCGTTCGGCGGCACATCGCTGTTGATCACCGTGGGCGTCGCGCTGGAAACGATGAAGCAGCTCGAGTCCCAGCTGCTGATGCGCCACTACGAGGGTTTCCTGAAGTAGGCCGCGATGCGCATCATCCTCCTCGGGCCGCCGGGCGCAGGGAAGGGCACGCAGGCCAGGCGGCTCGCCGAGCGCTACGGGCTGGCGGTCGTGGCGACGGGCGACACGTTCCGCGAGCATATCGCGGCGAAGACGCCCCTCGGCCTGCGCGCCAAGGGGTTCGTGGATCTCGGCGAGTACGTACCCGACGACATCACGACCGAGATGGTGATCGAGCGCCTCCAGCGCCCCGACGCGCGCGAGGGCTTCATCCTCGACGGCTATCCTCGCACGGTGCCGCAGGCGCAGTCGCTCGAGGGAGCGCTGGCCGCGCACGGCCACCCGCTCTCGGCGGTGCTGAACTTCAAGATCTCCGACGCGATGGCCGTGAAGCGGCTGATGGCTCGACTCGTGTGCGCCAACTGCAAGCGCAGCTACAACGTCGAGTTCAAGCCGCCGCGCATCGACGGGGTGTGCGACGTATGCGGCCACGCCCTGATGAACCGCAGCGACGACGACGAGGCGACGATCCTACGGCGCCTGGACGTCTACCATCGCGAGACCAAACCGCTCGTCCTGTACTTCTGGGAGCGTGGGCTGCTTCGCGACATCGACGCCGAGGCGCCCGAGGAGGTCGTGGCCGACCGCACGATCGAGGCGATCTCCGACCTGCTGGACACCTACGAGTAGGCCGAGCGTGATCGTCTACAAGTCGCCCGCGGAGATCGACAAGATGCGCCGCGCCGGCCGGATCGTCGCCGACACGATCGACCGGGTCCTCGCGACCGTCCGCGTCGGCGTGACCACCGCCGAGCTCGACGCGGCCGCAGGGGCCTTCATCCTCGAGCAGGGCGCGCTGCCCTCGTTCAAGGGGTACGGCGGCGGTGGGGGACGGGTCCCGTTCCCGGCGGTGATCTGCACCTCGCTGAACGAGGAGATCGTCCACGGGATCCCCTCGAAGGCTCGATCGGTCGCCGACGGCGACCTGCTGAAGCTCGACTTCGGAGCGATCTGGGAGGGGTTCCACGCGGACTCCGCCGTGACCGTGATCGTGGGGGAGCCGCCTTCGGCCGAGGCCGAGAAGCTCGTCCGCGTCACCCAGGAGGCGCTCGAGGCCGGGATCGCGCAGATCCGGCCGGGTGGGCGCCTGACGGATATCGGCGCCGCGGTGGAGCAGGTCGCGGGCGGCGCCGGGTTCCAGGTCGTGCGCGAGTACGTCGGCCATGGGATCGGACGCGCGCTGCACGAGGACCCGCAGGTCCCGAACTACGGACGGCCCGGCCGTGGGCCGGAGATGAAGCCGGGGCTGGTGCTCGCGGTCGAGCCGATGGTCAACATCGGCGGGTGGGAGACCAGGCAGCTCACCGACGGCTGGACCGTAGTTACGGAGGACGGGTCGCTCTCTGCCCACTTCGAGCACACGATCGCCGTGCTCGAGGACGGGCATGAGGTCCTGACCGAGCGCTGATTTCAGGAGAACGAGGCGATCCGCGTCAGGGTCGCGACGTCCAGAAGCGCCCCCGCGACTAGGACACTGAGCAAGGCCAGCCTCGTCGCGGGGGAGGCGCGCTCGCCGGTTCGTGGCACGGCACGATCGATGAGCATCCCGGTGACCGCTCCGTAGGCGAAGAACAACGCCGCGAACAGCAGCACGCTGAGCGCCCGAGGGAGGATCTCGAAATCGTGGAGGTTGCCACCCACGTTGATCCCAGTGGCCACGATCGCGAGGGCGATACCGTAGGCGAGTGCCCGCCACCTGGGAAGGTAGCGGCGTACCCACAGGTAGGTCAGGCCGAAGAGGCCACCCCCCAGGATGCCGGTCTGGACGACGATGTTGAGTGTCCCGCCCACCGTCACGGTCCCGATGGTGGCCCCTGAGGCGGTGCCGAGCCCGAAGGTCGAGGGATCGGCGTCCGCTATCACTCGCATCGCCAGGCGACCTCCGACGCCGCCGATGAGCAGGCCGACCGAGGCGCCGATCCCGAAGGCGAGGCCCCTCCTGCGCCAGTGACCCATGGTCGGAGCGAGCGCGGGCGACATGGGCTCATCCTCGGCCCGTACGGCAGTGCGACAAGGGTGTAGGCACGAGTCGCGGAACGTGCGCACACCACCTGAGCCAGAAGAACTCGCAGGTCAAAGCCCCTTTTCGCCGGTCGTGGACGGCTCGCGAGAGCCACCCCTATACTGAGGGTCCGCCTCCATCCGGAGGCGGTTCCGGCTCGCCTGCGGGTGGGTCGGCCGCGTCCAGGAACGAGGGACTACCCGGAGCTTGCCGAAGAAGGACGCCATCGAGGTAGAGGGAACGGTGACCGAGCCGCTCCCCAACGCCATGTTCCGGGTCGAACTCGAGAACGGACACAACGTGTTGGCCCATATCTCGGGGAAGATGCGGATGCACTACATCCGGATCCTCCCGGGGGACCGGGTGCTCGTGGAG
>DATEDE010000127.1:0-4340 GCA_035286545.1 Actinomycetota bacterium
ATGTTCCACGCGATCGGGGCGGGCGATCTGGGGATGGCCTTCGCCATCTCGGGCTCCTCGCTGCTCACGCTGGGGTTCGCGGTCGACACGGGCCTGCCCGAGCTCGCGCTGACGTTCACAGAGGCGGCGATCGGGCTGGTCTTCCTCGCGCTGGTGATCAGCTACCTGCCGAGCCTGTACGCGTCCTTCCAGCGTCGCGAGCGGGGCGTGGCCGAGCTCGAGGTGCGCGCCGGGCAGCCGCCCACGGGCGTCTACCTGATCGAGCTCGCATGGGTGGTCGGTCGCCTCGAGACCCTGCGCGACCTGTGGATGCAGTGGGAGCACTGGTTCACTGACGTGGACGAGAGCCATACCTCGTACCCGCCGCTCGCCTTCTTCCGCTCGCCGCACGCCGACCAGTCGTGGGTGACCGCCTCGGGGGCCGTGCTCGACGCCGCTTCGCTGTTCGCTTCGACGATCGACGTGCCGCGGATCCCGGAGGCCGAGTTCATGATCCGGTCGGGGTACCTGTGCCTGCGGCACGTCGCCGACTTCTTCCAGATCCCGGTCGACCACGACCCCAAGCCTGACGACCCCATCTCGCTGGCGCGGGAGGAGTACGACGTGGCCTACGACCGTCTCGTGCGGACCGGCGTGCCGGTGCGATCGGACCGGGACCAGGCCTGGCGCGACTTCGCCGGCTGGCGCGTGAACTACGACGCCGCGCTGGTCGGCCTCGCGAAGCTCACGATGGCCCCGTGGGCCCCCTGGTCCTCGGACCGGTACGAGGAGGGCGACTACACGCCGCCCCTCCTTCCCCGCCGCAACCGGCGGTAGACTGCCGCCTCCTGCGAGGGAAGGGGCACCATGACCACCGCCACGTTCGTCACGTCGATGGGCTCGTTCACGGCCCGTCTCATGCCCGATCACGCGCCGAAGACCGTCGCGAACTTCGTAGAGCTCGCCACAGGGGCCAGGGAGTGGACCGACCCCCGCGACGGCTCCCGCAAGGCCGAGCCCCTGTACGACGGGACCCGGTTCCACCGCGTGATCCCCGAGTTCATGATCCAGGGCGGCGACCCCGCCGGCACCGGGACCGGCGGGCCGGGCTACCGGTTCGAGGACGAGTGCCCGCCCGAGGGCCCACGCTTCGACCGGCCGGGGCTGCTCGCGATGGCCAACGCCGGCCCCGGGACGAACGGCTGCCAGTTCTTCGTCACGGTGGTGCCGACCGAGTGGCTGACCGGCAAGCACACGATCTTCGGCGAGGTCACCGATGGCTACGACGTGGTCGAGGCCATCTCCAAGGCCCCCACGGCTACCCAGGACCGCCCGAAGCCCGAGATCGTGCTCGAGCGCGTGGAGATCGCGGAGGCCTGAGCCCGGGTCACGCCCGGGACGGGACGCCGTGGACCTCGAATCCCACGGCGCGGGCGGCGATCGCCAGCTCCTGGTCGTGGGTCGCAAGAGAGAGATCCTCGAACCGGTCCCGGACCACGAGGGCGCTCGCGAGGTGGATCGCATCGAGGGTCCCGAGCAACGTGGGGAACGACTGGGCGGCTCGTTCGAGCACCGGTCGTCCTAGTGGAACGAGCGTGAACCGCTCGGTCGCCTGGAACACCGCCTCCCGGCGCTCCGCCACGACCCCGTCGGGCAGGTCCATCCTGATCTTGGCGCGATCGATGGTGCGGAGGCTCTCGAGGACGATGAGCTCGCTCGCGATCGGCATCGTGATCTTCGGCCAGATCCGGAGTCGGCCGGGCTCTCCGAGAACCACCCTCAGCAAGACCGAGGCGTCCAGGTAGAGGTTCAACGCTGTTGCCGTTCCTCCAACAACAGTTCGGTCGAGCTCACAGCCCACCGGGCCGGGGGATACCGCTTGTCGCGGATCTCCGCGAACGGGCGCTTCGGTGGGATCAACACGAGCCCGCCGTTATCCACGGGTACGATCCGGGCGATGGGCCGGTCGCGGTCGGTGACCTCCACCTCTCCACCGCGTTCGACCTCGCGCAGGTGCTTGGAGAGCTGGTCCTTCAGTTCCGCGATCTTCACCCGCTTCATGGCTACATCTAGCCATGTTGGCGCCCCTCCCGTCAAGCCTTCCCGGCGTGACCGCCGGTCGGGAGTTGTCCGTTCCGGCCCCTGGCGCCGGCCACGCTCCCCCGGATAGACTGTCCCCTTCCTGAACGACCGTTCAAAGGGCGCGGAGGGACCCGATGGCGGTTCGAGAGCGACTCCATCGCAGCGAGCTCGCCGTCCCGGCGAGCAACGAGCGCGCCCTGGAGAAGGCCCCCGGACTGGGGGCGGACCTGGTGTTCCTGGACCTCGAGGACGCCGTCGCGCCCGACGACAAGGAGGCGGCCCGCGAGAACGCCATCGCGGCGCTGCTGGACCTGGACTGGTCGGCCTGCTCGGTGAGCGTCCGGATCAACGGCCTGGACACCCACTGGTGCTACCGGGACGTGGTCGAGGTCATGGAGCGCGCGGGCGAGCGCCTGGACACTCTCCTCATCCCCAAGGTGGGCTCCCCCTCCGACGTCGAGTTCGTCGCCACGCTGTGCTCGCAGGTCGAGCAGGCGCGCGGGATCGCGCCGGTGAACCTGCACATCCTGATCGAGACCGCGGCCGGCATGGCCAACGTCGAGGCGATCGCCCGCGCGGTTCCCGAGCGGCTGGAGGCGATGGTGTTCGGGGTCGCCGACTACGCCGCGAGCGTGCAGGCCCGGACTACGAACATAGGCGGCGCGAACCCGGACTACGCGATCCTGACCGACGCCGATGCCTCCGGCGATCGAGCCCTGCACTGGGGCGACCAGTGGCACTTCGGCATCTCTAGGATCGTCGCGGCGTGCCGGGCGAACGGCCTGCGGCCGATCGACGGGCCGTTCGGTGACTATCAGGACGCCGACGGGTACCGCGCCGCGGCCCGGCGGGCGGCCGCGCTCGGCTGCGAGGGCAAGTGGGCGATCCACCCCTCGCAGGTCGCGCTCGCGAACGAGGTCTTCACCCCCGCCGACGCCGAGATCGAACGCGCGCGCCGCATCCTGGACGCGATGGAGCAGGCGGCCAAGCAGGGCAAGGGCGCGGTGTCGCTCGACGGTCGCCTGATCGACGCGGCGTCGATCCGCATGGCGCAGAACCTGACCGCCAAGGCCGAGCAGATCCGAGCCCGGTGATGAGGAGACCCGCGTGAACATCCACGAGTACCAGGCGAAGGATCTCCTCCGCGCGTACGGCATCCCCGTGCCGCCGGGCGAGGTCGTGTACTCGGACCGAGCCGCGTCGCGCGTGGCCGAGGACATCGGCGGCTCACGCTGGGTCGTGAAGGCGCAGGTCCACGCGGGCGGCCGAGGCAAGGCCGGCGGCGTGAGGATGGCCTCGTCGATCGGCGACCTTCGCGAGCTCACCGACCGGATGATCGGCACGCGCCTGGTGACCGAGCAGACCGGCGAGGCGGGCCAGCTGATCCAGCGCGTCCTGATCGAGCGCGCGTGCCGCGTCGACCGCGAGTTCTACCTCGGGCTCACGATCGACCGCGCGACCCAGCGCATCACCGTGATCGCGAGCGCCGAGGGCGGCGTGAACATCGAGGAGGTCGCGCGCGAGCGCCCGGAGGCGATCCACACCGAGGTCGTGGACCCGGCGACCGGGCTGCTCGACTTCCAGTGCCGCAAGCTGGCCACCGCGATCGGGCTGGCGCACCGGATGTCGCCGTTCGTGCGCCTGGTCAAGCGCTTCTACCAGCTGTTCCTGGACAAGGACGCGCTCCTCGCCGAGATCAATCCGCTGGTCGTCACCGACGACGGGGACTTCCTGGCCCTGGATTGCAAGCTCTCGTTCGACGACAACGCGCTGTTCCGCCAGGGCGGCATCGTGGAGCTGCGGGACTTCGACGAGGAGGACCCCAAGGAGGTCGACGCCTACGGACACGGCCTGAACTACATCGCCCTGGACGGACAGGTCGGGTGCATCGTGAACGGCGCCGGCCTGGCCATGGCCACGATGGACGCCATCGTGCTCCACGGCGCGCGGCCCTCGAACTTCCTGGACGTGGGCGGGGGCGCCTCCGCCGAGAAGGTCGCCAACGCGTTCCGGATAGTGCTCGAGGACCCCAACGTCCTGGTGATCTTCGTGAACATCTTCGCCGGCATCAACCGGTGCGACTGGATCGCGACCGGCGTGGTCGCCGCGACGAGGGCCCAGCTGATCGATGCCCCGATCATCGTCCGGCTGGCGGGGACCAACGTGGACGAGGGCCGGCAGATCCTGGAGGAGAGCGGCCTGAGCCTCGTGATAGCCGAGGACCTGGACGACGGCGCCCGCAAGGCCGCGGCCGCGCTCCGCGCGCTCGAGGCCGGCTA
>DATEDE010000128.1:0-4511 GCA_035286545.1 Actinomycetota bacterium
CGCCCATGAGGCTCCTCGAACGCATCCGCCGGTCCCTCGGGCGGATGGCTGAGAGCGACGAGCAGCGCTACGCCGAGGAGATCGAGGCATGGGCCGCGACGGTCCGGGCCTCGGTCCGGATCGCAGACGCCCAGAGCCGGACCCGTTCCCGGCTCGCGGGTGTCGTCAGGCGGATCACCGTCAACCCGCTCGAAGGGCACGAGTCGCTCGAGGCACTCCTTTACGACGGGACCGGTGAGGTCACGGTGGTCTGGATGGGCCGGCGCACGATCCCGGGGCTGGGCTTAGGCACGCGTCTGGTGGTCGAGGGCATGCTCGGGGAGCAGCGTGGCGAGCGCCGTCTGGTGAACCCCAGCTTCGAGTTCGGGTCCTAAGGACCGGGCCGGAACGGTGTTCGCGCGAGGGGCCGGCTCGCCGACCCTTCGGTCGGTCCTAGCCTTTCCCGACGATCGCCTGACGGAGCGCATCCTCGGCCTCCGGGACCGAGAGCGCGAGGATCTCATCGCCGCTCGAGATCACGGACTCGAGCTGGGGGATCACCACGTGGCTTTCGCGGATGATGGCCACGATGGCCGAATCCGGCGGTAGCCGGAGCTCGTAGATGGGCCGACCTGCGTTGGGGGAGTCGTCGGGCATCGTGAGCTCCACGATAGAGATGCGCCCCCGCTCCAGCGGGAGGAGCCGGACGAGGTCGCCGACGGTGACCTCCTCTTCGACCATCGCCGTGAGGATGTGCGGCGGCGAGACGGCGGCATCCACGCCCCACTGCTCGGTGAACAGCCACTCGTTGTCCGGGTGGTTCACGCGGGCGAGCACGCGAGGCACGCCGTACTCCTGCTTGGAAAGGAGCGAGGTCACGAGGTTGTCCTCGTCGTCTCCGGTGACCGCGACCACAACGTCTGCGGTGCGCAGCTCCGCCTTCTCGAGCACCCACGGCTCGCACGCGTCGCCCAGGAGGAACGAGGCTGTGGGCGCCCACTCCTTCGCCTCCTCCAGCGTCTGGGGGTTCTGTTCGATGAGGGTCACCTCGTGACCCCGGTTGGTGAGGTCGGCGGCCAGATGCTTACCGACCGCTCCGGCGCCGCTCAGCACGATGCGCATCTCAGTGCTCCCCGATCGGCGTCAGCAGCTCATCGAGTGTTTCGAGCGCGTCCTTGTGCACGACGAGCGCCGCGTGGTCGCCCTCCTGGAACGTGCTGCCGGCCACGGGGATGAAGCCCGTCCCGCCGCGATCGACACCGACCACCACGATCTGACCGTCCAGCTCCAAGGAGGACACGGCCTTTCCGACCAGGTGCTCGGGGACGGGCAGGCGCAGCCGGATCAGGTCGCCGCCCGCGAGCGACTCCCTGATCTCCTCGCGCTCGAAGGCGAGCATGAGCATCATCTGTTTCACGCCCCACCGGGTCGTGGACACGGTGGGGATGTTCAGCCGCTCGTAGATCTCGGCGCGCATCGGGTCATAGATCCGGGCGATGACCTTGGACACGTGGTAGTGCTCGCGCGCGACTCGGGCGGACACGATGTTCGAGTTGTCCCCGCTGGAGACCGCGAGGAAGGCGTCCGCCTCCTTAATCCCGGCCTCCTCCAGCACGTCCTTGTCGAACCCGAGCCCCACGACCTGCTTGGCCTCGAACCCGGGCGGGAGCCGGTCGAAGGCGGACCGGTTCTTGTCGATCACCGTCACCTGGTGACCGTCCTTGACGAGCTCCTGCGTGAGCAGGATCCCGACCCGGCCACAACCCATGATCACTACGTGCACGGCTGCGTAGCCTAACGCTCCAGCGCGAGCTCGGCGACGCCGGGGGTGCTCCGAGCCTTATATCGACCGAGCGGGGAGGTCGGCTCCCGCTGGCTCCGCCGAGCCCCCGGGTAGCCACGGGATGAGGGCCTCCCTCGTATCATCGCGCGGACATGGCGACGAACACGCGTCCGGGTGCCAGCTCGTCCACTGGAGGGGTCCTGAAGCGTCTCCTCGTGGGACGCGCGCTCGCGACGCACAAGCAGGAGCACCAGCTGCTGCCGAAGATCCTGGCGCTGCCGGTCTTCGCGTCGGATGCGCTGTCCTCGACCGCCTATGCAACCGAGGAGATGATGCTGGTCCTCGTGGTAGCCGGGGCTGCGGCGCTGGCGTACGCGATCCCGATCAGCGTCGCGATCGCATGCCTGCTCGCGATCGTCATCACCTCCTACCGGCAGACCGTGCGTGCCTATCCGCGGGGCGGCGGCTCCTACATCGTCGCGAGGGAGAACCTCGGCCTCGTGCCCGGCCTGATCGCCGCGGCCGCGATCTTGACCGACTACGTGCTGACCGTGGCCGTGAGCATGACGGCGGGGACGATCGCGATCACGTCGGCATTGCCGTCGCTGGCCACGCACAAGGTCGCACTCGCGATCTCGCTCACCGTCCTGATCACCCTCGTGAACCTACGGGGTGTCAAGGAGGCGGGAACGTTCTTCGCCTTCCCCACCTACGGCTTCGTCCTGATGGTGGGCGTGACGCTGGCGTCCGGCTTCGCCGAGTGCCTGTCGGGATGCCCGCTCGCCGAAACCTCGACCCAGACGATCGAGGCCGAGTCGGCGCTCGCCGCCTTCCTCATCCTCCGCGCGTTCTCATCCGGAGCGACCGCCCTCACCGGCGTCGAGGCTGTCGCCGACGGCGTCCAGGCGTTCCGACGACCGCAGGCTCGCAACGCGGCTTCGACCCTGTCGGTGATGGGCACGCTCCTGATCAGCATGTTCCTGGGGATCACGGTTCTCGCGAGCCTCCTCCACGTGCGGGTCACGCACGACATCGCGGAGTCCAAGTCGGTGCTCGCCCAGATCGGTGAGACCGTGTTCGGCGCGGGCAGCCTGCTGTTCTACCTACTCCAGATCTTTACGGCCGGGATCTTGATCCTCGCGGCCAATACCTCGTTCCAGGACTTCCCGCGCCTGTCCTCGATCCTGGCCCGCGACCGGTTCATGCCGTCGCAGTTCCGCAACCGCGGCGACCGGCTCGTCTTCTCGAACGGCGTCGTCGTGCTGTCGGCGCTCGCCTGCGTCCTGATCTACGCGTTCGACGCGAACCTCACGCGACTGATCCAGCTGTACGTCGTCGGCGTGTTCACGGCGTTCACCCTCTCGCAGTCGGGGATGGTGCGGCGCTGGTTCCGCGTGAAGGGCCCGCGGTGGAAGCGGAGCGTCACGATCAACGCCGTGGGTGCCGTGACGACCGGGGTCGTGCTCGTCATCGTCACGGTCACCAAATGGCAGGGGGGCGCTCGCCTCGTCGTCGCGGCGATCCCGGTCATCGTCGGGTTCTTCCTCGCCGTCCACCACCACTACGAGCGCGTGGGCAAGATCCTGCGCGTCCGCCGCCTGTCCCCCCGCGTCGAACCGCGCAACACCTTCCTAGTGCTGGTCGAGGACGTGGGTCCGGCGCTCCTGGACGCCGTGCGCTACCTGCGCGTCCTGCGTCCCGAAGACGTGATGCCGCTGTACGTGGGGCCGCCGGACCGGTTCGAGCAGGCGAAGCTCGCCTGGGCCGAGGTGGGGCAGCGCCTCGGCGGGCTCGAGCTGCTGCCGCGCGCGGAGGACCACCTGACCCGAAGCGTCCGCGCCCATATCCGCTCGCTCGCCAGGGAGCCCGGCGATTTCGTCACAGTGATGATCCCCGAGGCTTTCGCGAGCAGTTCTTGGCTCCAGTTCGTGCGCCGGCGTCGTGAGCTGCTCCTCAAGGGTGGTCTGCTGTTCGAGCCCGGCGTGGTGGTCACCGACGTTCCCCTCCTGCCGGGCGAGCCGGCGCGCGAGCGGGACCGAGCCCACCCGACCGAGGTCCTCCGGCACGTGGCGCTCGTCCCGGTATCGGCGGTACACGATGCCTCCGTTCGCGCCGTCGTGTACGGCAAGTCTCTGCGTCCGGCGCTGGTCGAGGGACTGTTCTTCGTGACTGACCCGGGGGAGATCCACGAAGCGATCGAGGCCTGGCACCAACGGGAGATGGACATCCCCCTCGTGCTGGTGGAGGCCCCGTTCCGCGACTTCGCCATCCCGCTGCTCGAGGAGATCCGCAAGCACACGGTCAGAGGGGACACGATCGTCACGGTCGTACTGCCCGAGCTGATCCCGGCGCATTGGTGGGAGAACCTGCTCCACAACCAGACCGCGTTCGCGTTTAAGCGGCAGCTGCTCTTCGAGCCCGGTGTGGTGGTGACCAGCGTGCCCTTCCATCTACGGACGGCCGCCGTCGAGGTCCCGGACCCCTCGCCCGCATAGGGGATACGCTGGCCATCGTGGTCGCTCTCTCGTGCGTGCCCTTCGTCCTGGAGCAGGGCTGACACTTCCCATGTCAACCTCACGCAGCTTCGAGAAGGACTGCGGCCCCGTGAAGGGCCGGGTCGTAGGGGGTGCGGTCCTGCCAGCACCGCCAGATGACACGCACCCACGCCCTGGCCAAGATGCGCACGGCATGCGGGTGATCGCACCCGCGGGCGACCGCGCGCCGATAGACCTCGGCTGCCCAGGGCGAG
>DATEDE010000129.1:0-10769 GCA_035286545.1 Actinomycetota bacterium
CCGGCCCGTAGACTCGCGCGCGCATGGACGCCTTCGACGTCGTCGTGATCGGTGCCGGGGTACACGGCGCGGCCGCGGCGTTCCACCTCGCGGCGCGGGGCGTTCGCTCGGTCGTCCTGGACCCCCGGGGGCCGGCCGGCGGCCCGACCGGCCGCTCGAGCGCGATCTGCCGCGCGTACTACACGAACTCCTTCCTGGCGGGGGCCGCGGCCGAGTCGATCGCGATGTTCCGTGACTTCGAGGCCCACACGGGCCGGGGATCGGGGTTCCGCGAGACCGGCCTTCTCGTGCTCCATCCTGCCGAGGACGAGGAGGTCGTTCGCGCCACGGTCCCACGGCTGAACGAGCAGGGGATCCCGACCGACCTGCTCGAACCCGCGGACGTCCTGGCTGAGTGGCCGGCGTTCGATCTCGAAGGGATCGCGGTCGCGGCGTTCGAGCGCGACGCCGGCTACGCCGACCCGGTCCTGACGACCCAGGGACTGCTCGAGCGCGCCCGAGAGCTCGGCGCGGACCTCCGGCTCGGAGCCGCGGCCGCGTCGATCGAGCGCCGAGGGAACGGATGGCAGGTCAAGACGGGCGACGGCGACGTCCTGGCCGCCGAGCGCGTACTGATCGCCGCGGGCCCGTGGACGAGGAGGCTCGCCGCGCAAGTGGGCGCCGACCTGCCGCTCACGGTCGAGCGCCACATCGTCGCCACGTTCGCCTGGGGCGACGACGTCCGCGTCCCGGCGCACGGCGACCTGCCGAACGGCTACTACTTCCGTCCCGAGGGCGACGAGCTCTTCCTCATGGGCCCGCTCCACCCGGAGCCGCAGGCCGACCCGGACGACTACGACGAGCGGCTGGGCGAGAACGAGGGGCACGCGCTCGGCGCCGCGGCCGTCCGCCGCGTGCCCGGCCTCGAGCGCGCCACCGCGCGCGGCGGCTGGGCGAGCCTGTACGACGTGAGCCCGGACTGGCAGCCGGTGATCGGCGAGATCGCCGAGGGCGTGTTCGTCGACGCGGGGACCAGCGGCCACGGCTTCAAGCTCGCGCCGGCGCTCGGGCGGCACGTCGCGGACCTCGTCGTGGGCTCCGGGACCGACCCCGGCCTCGAGCAGTTCCACCCGCGGCGCTTCGAGGAGGAACGCGAACTCGATGCGGGCTTCGGCGAGGCGCGGATCCTGGGCTGAATGGCCTCAGCCACGGGTGAAGAGGTTCCTGAGCGCCAGCAGCGAGTTCTCCAATGGCTTCTCGGCGATCCGGCGCATGTACCACGGGTACCAGTAGGAGCCGTAGGCGATCAGGGAACGTGCCGTGAAGCCCTCGGCCACCAGGCCGAGCAGGTCGGGCTGGCGGATGCCGTACAGCATGTGCACCTCGAACCCGTCGTGGCCACCGGCGTCGGACTCGATCCGCCGGACCAGGTCGACGTCGTGCGTACCCAGCGCCAGCCGCCCCACCGGTCCTCGACCGAGGACGATCCGGAGCGCCAGTCGCCGGTAGGCCTCGTCGATCACGTCCTTCGAGCGGAACACGATGTCCTCGGGCTCCCGGTACGCGCCTTTCACGAGCCGGATCGTCGGGTCCAGCGGCAGGATCGACTCGATGTCCTCGTGGGTGCGCTTCAGGTATGCCTGCAGGCAGATACCCACGTGCTCATGCCCGGCGCGGAGCTTGCGGTAGATGTCCAGCGTCCCGTCTACGTACGGATGGGACTCCATATCGAGCCAGAGCCAGTTGCCGTGCTCGTCGGCCTTCGCGGCGAGCTCCTCCAGGTTGGCCAGAGTGGCCTGGGGATCGAGGTCCATGCCGAGGTGCGTGGGCTTGACCGAGACCTCGGTGTCCGAACCGCGCTCGGCGACGCGATCGTAGACGTGCAGGTAATGCTCGGCGACCGAGCGCGCCGCGTTCAGCGTCGTCACGTTCTCGCCGAGCGCCGTGAACATCGTCGGTAGGCCCAGATCGGCGAGTGTGGCAGCCGCCCCTAGGGCGTCCTGGACCGTCTCGCCGGGCATGAAGCGGGCGACGCTGCGACGGACCCAGCGCCGCCGCGGCAGATGTGCGCGGAGCCACCGGTTGTCCGCCGCCCACAGAGCCAGGTTCCTCGCGACGCCCACAGGTGGTGGAGGTTAGCGGACAACGTCGCAAGACTGTCTACCCGCGACCTCGCTACCCGCCTGATGTCGGATGAGCCTTCAGCGGCCGGCCCGGTGGCCCGCACAACTCTGCCTCCCGGTAACACTCCGGCGCAGGGAGCCGACCGGCTCTGCGGGCCCTCCTCGTCGGGATGCTGAAGGAGGGATGCGATGATCGTTCAACGCCCACGTAGACATAGGGGTATCCTCCTCGGCGAACGCCAAGAAGGAAGGGAACTTGGAAGGGAGAGAGTTATGCGTGGAACGATCAAGAAGGCAGCGCTCGTGGCGAGCGTCGCGGCTGTGGTCGCGATCCTCTGGCTTCAGACCGCCTCCTCACAGGTGGTCCAGTCGCTGACCCTGAACTTTCCGGCCAGCGCCCCCGATGCCTTCACCGATGGCGGGCGGCCCGGCCCGAGCGCGGGCGACCTCCTGTACTTCCGTGGGCCGATCACCGACGCTGACGGCGCGAAGATCGGTCACATGATCGCAGAGGCTCAGATCATGGATGGCAAGCAGCAGCCCATCGTTCAGATCGCCGCCACTATCACGCTGGAGACTGGGTCGCTGGCAGGTCTTGGGGAGCTCCACTTTACGGATGGCGAGCAGGGAACATTCGCCATCGTGGGCGGCACGGGCGATTTCGTTGGAGCCGCCGGCTCGGGCACATCCACCGTCGATCCCGAAAGCGGCAACGTGGCGCTCGAGATCACCCTCATCTAGCGAGGGACGGCATCGGACCAATCGCGCCTCCCGCTGGCGCCGTGCTTGTACGGGGGCTCCTGGGACGGTCCGCAGAGGAACTGGAACCAAGCGAATCTGGCCGCTGAACCTGCGGTCTTCCTTTGTGGAGGTGAGGGGATTTGAACCCCTGACCCCTGCCGTGCGAAGGCAGTGCTCTACCGGTCTGAGCTACACCCCCGGAACTGCGCCAGCCTAGCAGAGGGGTCCCCCACGCCCGGGGCGCCGGTGCGTACCCGCGATCGGGAGCGAACGGCAGCTCGATGACCCTGCGAACGGCCCCTGGCCTACTCCCTGCCGAGCACGTCGCGGGCGTGCCGGTCGAGCGCATCGTGCAGGTCCTGCGAGACCCGCGCAACCGACAGGTCGCCGCGCGTCTTCTCGATCAGGCTGCGGGCGACATCCGTGGTGCGGCGCAGGTTCCCGGTGATCGCGTCGGGGTAGTCCATCGTCACGAGAACCGAGTACAGGTCGTCCATAGTGGCAAGGACCCGCTCGCCGTCGGCCACGCGGCCCGCGCGCAACAGGTCGAGCGCGTGTCGGCGACCCTCGCCGATCGCCTCGGCGATCCCGTTGAGGTACGGCGCGTCCTCGACGCCCAGATCCTCGGGCGTCGGCGGGCGCGAGCCCATCACGACGGCCTCGGTGAACCGCGCCTCCGCGTACTCCTTCTGCGCGTCCTGCAGGTAGCCGGCGAACGCGATGTCCGGATGCTCACGGACGGCGTCCCCGCCTTCGTCGAGCGCCGCCTTCGCCTCGTCCATCAGGCGGTGCGCCAGGTCGAGCTCGCCGCGGTGGATCGCGCGGATCGCGTTCGCGCAGGCGCGGATCGCCTTGCGGGAGGCTGGCAGGGCGCGTTCGCGGGCCGCCATGCGCTCGTCGAAGCGGCGGCGGAGCTCGGAGGAGACCGCGTCGAGGTCCACGCGGTGAAGGTTAGACGCCGGCGACGCCGACCGTGCTCGCGGGCTTGACGACGATCGGGCCGTGGTCCTCACCGAAAGTGGCGAGCCCGTTGTAGGCGGCCCGGGCGGTGCGTCCCGAGGCGTCGGCCGCATACCGCTGCCGGGCCGGCCGGGCGCGAGCCGGGGCGGCCACCTCGGGCGGGACGGCGGGGGCCCGGGCGGTGGATGGGCGGGCCTTCACCGAGATGAGGAGCCAGACGAAGGCGCCGAGGGCCATGAGCAGGACCGCGGTGGCGTACCACATGGCCCGCAGCGGGGGGACCAGGCCGATCAGACCCGTGAGGACGATGCTCTCGATCAGGACGACGAGGATGCGGCGGCGGCGCTCACGCGCCCGCGCCTGGGCACGCGCCCGGGGCCCGACGAACGTCATCCCCTTGCGGGGGGTGACGATCCACCGTCCCTGGCCGCTCCCCTCGGTCTCCGCCAGCAGGTCCATGTTCCTCTCGAAGTCCTTCACGGTGTTCGCCGACCTCCGCCAGGTGGGGAAGAGGAAGGCGGCCCACATGATGCCCAAGGCCGCGAGCAGCAACCAACTCACGTTCTCCAAGCCCCTCCTGATCCGGAACCCCGGTCCGCCACAAGATGTTGGGCTGGGCCAGGAACCTAGCACCAGAGATGTGGGGCTACAAATACCAACGGGCAGAAGCTGCCCGGGCCCCTCCGAGCACGTAGGGGGGCCGGAGATCCCTCCGGTGCCCGGATCCGGTTGCTCGAACTCCTGCTATCGGTCGGCCACGTAGTGGCCGCTCTTACCCCCGCGCTTCTCGAGCAGGCGGAGCCCGTCGACGCGCGCGGCGCGGTCGTACGCCTTGGCCGTGTCGTACAGGCTGAGGGCCGCGACCGCGGCGGCGGTGAGCGCCTCCATCTCGACGCCGGTCCGGTCCAGGGCACGAACCGTCGTCCGCACGCGGATCCGACCGGCATCCTCGTCCGCCTCCACCACGACCTCGGCTCCGGTCACGGCGACCGGGTGGCAGAAGGGGAGGAGGTCGGGTGTGCGCTTCACCCCCATGACCCCGGCGATCCGCGCTGCCTCCAGAGGGTTCCCCTTCGGCGTGCCCGCGACGAGCTGCGCGCAGGCTTGGGGGGTCATCGAGACCACGCACTCGGCCACGGCCTCTCGCTCGGTGACGGCCTTACCGCCGACCTCGATGATCCGGGCCGTGTCCGCGTCTCGCTCCATCACCTCAGTCCCTCGCAGAGCGGAAGAGCATGACCTTGACCTCGCTGCCAGCCGGTGCCGTCTCGACGCCCGCGGGCACGATGGCGAGCCCGTTGGCCCGGGCCACGGTCCCGATCAGGTTCGAGCCGCGACCGCCGGTCGGCGTCGCGACCCAGCCCTCCTTCGTCCGCTTGACCCGGACGCGCACGAACTGCGTCTTGCCGCGGGGGCCGACCACGTCCTGCTCCAGGCGCGCGGCCACCTCGGGGCGCAGGACCTGGCCGCGTCCCATCATCTTCATCAGCGCGGGACGGATGAATACCTCGAAGCTCACGAACACGCTGACCGGGTTGCCGGGCAACCCGAAGTACGGCTTGCCTTCGACCTCGCCGAACCCCTGGGGCATGCCCGGCTGCATCGCCACCCTGTAGAAGTCGACCTCCCCGCGGCGGAAGAAGGCGGCCTTCACGACGTCGCGCTCCCCGACCGAGACCCCGCCGGAGGAGATGAACGCGTCGGCCTGCAGCAGGTGCGAGAACACCATCTCCTTGAACGTGTCCACGTCGTCGCGCGCGATGCCGGCGAGCGTCGGAACCGCGCCCACCTCGCGCAGGGCCGCGAACAGCGTGTACGCGTTGGAATCGCGAACCTGGCCGTACTCGGGGGTCTGCGTCGGCGGGATCAGCTCGTCGCCGGTCGAGAGCACCACGACGCGCGGGCGCGGGTACACGAGGGGGTGCGAGATCCCCGCGGTCGCGAGCAGCCCGAGCTCGGGCGCCTGCAGCCGACGGCCCGCCTGCACGAGTGTCTCTCCCGCGCTGACGTCCTCCCCCGTCGGGCGCACGTGCTTGCCCTCCGGCGAGCCCGCGAGGATCCGGACGTGGTCGCCCACCGCCTCGCAGTCCTCGATCGGCACGATCGTATCGGCGCCTGCCGGGATCGGCGCCCCGGTAGCGATCTGGAACGCCTCTCCGCCGCCTACGGTCCCGATCGGGCGCTCGCCTATCGCGGCGTGACCGACGACGCGGAGCTCCACCGGCGATGCCGGGCTCGCCCCCGCGACCTCGGAGGAGCGCACCGCATAACCGTCCATCGCCGAGGACGCGAAGTCGGGCAGGTCGTGTTGGGCGACCGCGTTCTGGGCCAGCACGCACCCGTAGGCCTCGGTCAGCGGCAGCTCGAGAGGCTGAAGGCGCTTGATCGCGCCGAGCACACGTTCGCGCGCCTCGTCGACGGGGACCAGACCCTCGCCGCTGTCGTGGTCGTGGACGTGGTGGGAGCTCGCCATCGGGCCCAGTGTATCGGCGGCGACCGCGTGGACGGCCGCGAGTCGACTCAGAGCAGCTTCTTGCGCTCCACGAACTCCGCGAGCCAGGGTCGGAGCTGCGGCCCGATGTCATCGCGGTCGATCGCCAGCTCGATCGTGGCCTTCAGGTAGTCGAGCTTGTTCCCGACGTCGAAGCGGCCGCCCTCGAACACGTACGCGTACACCGCCTGCTCCTGCGCGAGCAGGTTGATCGCGTCGGTCAGCTGGAGCTCGCCGCCCACACCGGGCTGCGTCCGACGCAGGCAGTCGAAGATCTCGGGGGTGAGTATGTACCGGCCGATCGCGGCCAGGTTCGAGGGCGCCTCGTCGGCCGAGGGCTTCTCGACGATCGACCGCACCCGCGCGAGGGTGTCATCCTCGACGAACTCCGGCTCGATGCAGCCGTACAGTGGGATCTCGTCGCGAGCGACCTCCATCGCCGCGAGCACGCTGCGGCCGTAGCGGTCGTGCACCTGGAGCATCTCCTGCAGCAGCGGGTTCGACTCGGCCATCAGGTCGTCGCCGAGCAGGACGGCGAACGGCTCACCGCCCACGTGCCCCTCGGCCGCCGCCACCGCGTGCCCCAGGCCGAGCGGGTCGCGCTGGCGGATGTAGTGGATCGTCGCCATGTCCGAGATCTCGCGCACCTGCTTGAGCTCGTCGAACTTGCCCTTGGTCTCAAGGAAGTGCTCGAGCTCGAAGGAACGATCGAAGTGGTCCACGATCGCGTGCTTGCCACGGCCCGTGATGATGATGATGTCGGTGAGCCCGGCCCGGACCGCCTCCTCGACCACGTACTGGATCGCGGGCTTGTCCAGGAGGGGGAGCATCTCCTTGGGCTGCGCCTTCGTCGCAGGCAGGAACCTCGTGCCGAGCCCAGCCGCCGGGATGACCGCCTTCGTGACCTTCGTCATCGATACCTCCCCGCAGGGAGCCGGAGTGTACCCCCAGGGCAACACCCGCGTCGCTCGTATGGGCGTCGGCGGGTCGCCGGTACACTCCGTGCCATGCCCACGTACGAGTACGAGTGCACGGCCTGCGGCCGGCACATCGAGGTCTTCCAGCGGTTCTCCGAGGACCCGCTCACCACGTGCGGCAACTGCGAAGGGGTGCTCCGGAAGGTGTTCCATCCCGCAGGGATCGTGTTCAAGGGCTCGGGCTTCTACGCCACCGACAGCCGCTCGAAGAAGCCGTCGAGTTCCGGCACCAAGAAGGACGGCGACGCCGCATCCGGCGCGCAGGGGGGCTCGTCCACAGGGACCTCGTCCGGCGGCGCGTCCTCGAGCGAAGGCGGCTCGTCGGGCGAGGGCGGCTCGTCGGGCGAGGGCGACTCGTCGGGCGAGGGCGACTCGTCGAAGAAGGCGAGCGCGGCCAAGGATCCCACCTCGTGAGCACCGCCCAGATCGGGGTCTTCGGCGGATCGGGGTTCTACGCCTTCCTGGAAGATGCCGAGACCGTCGAGGTCGACACGCAGTTCGGCCCCCCCTCCGCTCCCCCGGTGGTTGGAACCATCGGCGAACGCCCGGTCGCGTTCATCCCTCGCCACGGCCTGAAGCACCAGTTCCCCCCGCACGCGATCAACTACCGAGCCAACCTGTTGGCGATGAAGGAGCTGGGGGTGGAGCGGATCGTCGGGCCGTGCGCCGCCGGATCGCTCCAGACCGATGTCAAGGTCGGAGAGTTCGTGGTCTGCGACCAGATCGTGGACCGGACGCGAACGCGGCCGCACACCCTCTACGACGGGCCGGTCACCACACACATCTCGTTCGCGGACCCGTACTGCGCCACGATGCGCGGTGCGCTCGTGGACAGCGGGCGCGAGCTCGGCGTCGGGATCCACGACGGCGGGACGATGGTCGTGATCGAGGGGCCGCGCTTCTCCACCCGCGCGGAGTCGGCTTGGTTCAACCGAGAGGGCTGGCAGACGATCAACATGACCGGCTACCCGGAGGCGCTCTTCGCCCGCGAGCTGGAGATCTGCTACGCGAACGTCTCGCTGATCACCGACTTCGACGTCGGCGTCCCCGGCGCGCCGCCCGTAAGTCACGAGGAGGTCGTTCGCGTGTTCAACGAGAACAACGCCCGTCTGCGCGAGCTCCTGTTCGCGGTGATACCGGCCCTGCCCGAGGAGCGCGACTGCGAGTGCGCGACCGCGCTCTCGAACGCCCGCTTCGAGGTCCAGTGATGGCGGAGCGGGTCCTGGTCACAGTGGAGCTCCGCTTCACCACCGAGGACGACCCCGGGCAGCTGGGTGAGCGCGTCCGGGAATCCGTAGCGATGATCGTCGGACGCGAGCACCTCGAGGAGTTCCGCGTCCGCGCGCTCCCGCTCGCGCCGCCGAAGAAACCTCGTCCGGTGTGACGCTCCTCACAGCGCGCACACGCTCGCGCGGCTAGCGTTCGACCGCCACCCCCTTCATTCCAGCTCGAGGAGGTGCCGCGTGGTCCTTCGGCGATGGTCGCCGCGCTCGAAGCTGCTCCTTGTGCTCGCGCTGGTGGCGGGCGCGGGCTCGTTCTCGATCGTCCGCGGCTACGCCGCCGAACTCGAGGCGCTTCGGCCCTCGACGGGCGAGCCCACCGCGGTCGTGGTCGCGGCCGTCGACCTGGTCCGCGGATCGGCCCTGGTCGAGGACGACCTGCGCGTCGAACACGTCCCCTCCGCCTACGTCCCGCCGGGCGCGATCGGGTCGGTGCAGGACGCGATCGGCCAGACGCTCGTCGCAGACCTCGCCGAAGGCGAACCGCTCACGCGGACGCGCATCGGCTCGGCGGGTGGACCCGTGGCCTCGCTCGTGCCCTCTGGTCTCCGGGCGTTCGTGGTGCCCGCCGGCGTGCCGGCCGGAGTCGTGCGGGCCGGCGACCGGGTCGACGTGCTGGCGACGTTCGGCGGCCCTCACCCATACACGGACACCGTCGGCGCGGATCTCGAGGTCCTCTCGGTCATCGACGAGCCCGAGGGGACGTTCGAGGCCTCGGGTTCGGGAGGGCCCTCCCTCGTGCTGCTCGTGAGCCCCGAGACCGCAGAGCGCCTCGCCCACGCCAGGGCGTTCGCCACGCTGTCGATCACCATCGCGCCCATCGACGCGGCCGCGTGATCCTGAGCGAGCACGCCCGCCGTCGGATGCGGGAACGCGGGATCACCGAGGAGGAGGTCGCCGAGGCCCTCCGAGACGTCTTCGCCGAGACGAGCGCGAGGACCTGGAGCCGCGTGAACGTCTGGGGACGCACCGGCACCGGGCGTATCCTGAGGATCACGACGTATCGCGACGACCGTGCTTACGTCGTGACGGTCGTCGCCTCGTGGAAGGGACCCAGATGAGGATCGAGTACGACGACGAGGTCGACGCGATCTACGTTCACGTACGGGAGGGAATTCCCGTCGCGCGTTCGGAGATCCTCGAGGACGGTCGCGTGGTCGATCTCGACGTCGACGGACACCTGATCGGGATCGAGATCCTCGAAGCCTCCTCGCACGGCGTCCGCCTGGCCGACCTAGCCGACCGCTTCGGGCTGCACGAGGGGCGACCCGGCCTCGAGGCACTCGAGCGCCTCTTCCGCTCCACGGAACCTGCCTGATCGGGGCCGGCCGACCGCTAGCATGGGCGCTCCGTACCCACCAGGGAGCCCGTCCTGACCATCCTGCAGGCGATCGTCCTCGGCATAACGCAGGGGATCACCGAGTTCGCGCCGATCTCGAGCTCGGGGCACCTGATCCTGGTCCCTTGGCTGTTCGACTGGCCGATCCTGGCCGACCCAGACCTGAACAAGACGTTCGACGTCGCGCTGCACATCGGGACGCTCGTCGGGGCCCTCGTCTACTTCCGGCACGACGTCTGGCGGTACCTCCGTGCGGCGGTCGCGTCGACCCGGGCGCGCCGGATCGACACGACCGACGAGCGTCTCGCGTGGGCGCTCGTCGTGGGCACGATCCCCGGCGTGATCGCCGGCGCGACGCTCGAAGGGGTGATCCAGGACGAGCTCGGTCAGCCCTGGCTGATCGCCGTCATGCTCGCGGTGTTCGGCGTGGTGCTGTACACCGTCGACAAGCTGGCGTCGTCGACGCGCCACCTCGAGGACCTGACCGTGCGGCATGGCCTATGGCTAGGCATCGCACAGGCGCTGGCGCTGCAGCCGGGGGTGTCGCGCTCGGGCGTGACGATCACCGCGGCGCGCGCGATGGGCTTCGACCGCGAGACCGCCGCGCGGTTCTCGTTCCTGCTGTCGCTCCCGATCATCGCGGGCGCGGCGCTCTACAAGGGCGCCGACCTGGCCTCGACAGGGATCCCACCCGGCATGAGGAGCCCGTTCATCGCGGGGATCGTTGCCTCGGCCCTGAGCGGGTTCTTCGTCATCGCGTTCCTGCTTAAGTACCTGCGGCGCCACGACTTCGCGCTGTTCATGTGGTACCGGATCGCCGTGGCGGCGCTGGTGCTCGGGGTCGCCGCCGGGGGGGCCCGCTCGGCGACGCTCTAGGAC
>DATEDE010000130.1:0-18542 GCA_035286545.1 Actinomycetota bacterium
CCTCTGGTGTGCCAGTTGTCGCGCCAGCGGCACGGCTGGTTAGCCACGTTCGGAAGAGATAAGCGCTGAAAGCATCTAAGTGCGAAACTCGCCCCTAGATGAGGTCTCCCACTGGGTAACCAGGTAAGGCCCCTCGCAGACTACGAGGTTGATAGGCCGGAGGTGTACGCGTGGCAACACGTTGAGCCGACCGGTACTAATAGGCCGAGGACTTGACTTTGCTCGCGCTCGCTATCGCAGTTCCCGAGCTCTGCTCGGGGGCCGCGCTCCCACAGGTGTCGGATCGATCCAGATCCGAGCAGCCGTTTCGGTGGCCATGGCGGAGGGGATACACCCGGTCCCATCCCGAACCCGGAAGTTAAGCCCTCCAGCGCCGATGGTACTGCCTGGGCAACTGGGTGGGAGAGTAGGTCGCCGCCGGGACATCTTCGCGAAGGGCCGCGCCGCAAGGCGCGGCCCTCGCGCGTCCGGGGATGCCGTGCGGGTCTGCCCCCAGGGGTGGCGGGTACGCTGCACACTGTGCCGAAGGCGATGCGCCCGCGCTCGGGCCAACGGAGCGGCCCGAAGACCCGCCGTCAGACGGTGCTGCCTAACGACGTTGTGGTCGAGCTCCGCCACATGTCCAAGCCCGGCCGGGCCGAGGACGCCACCAGGCGGCTCGAAAGGGCCGTGCAACTGCTCGAGCGCGGCGACGCTCCGGGCGCGGCAGCGGAGGCCGCCGATGCCAAGCGGCTGGCGCCCCGGGCGCCCGCCGTCCGGGAGGTCCTGGGCTTGGCGCTGTATGGGCTGGAGCGTTACCAGGAGGCGCTCTCGGAGATGCAGGCGTACCGGCGGATGTCGGGGCGCGCCGACCAGAACCACATCATCGCGGACTGCCTGCGCTCGGTGGGCCGGGGAGATCGCGCGGTCCCGCTCGCCGAGGAGGCGCTCGCGGCCCGTGGGATCCCGGTCGCGGCCAAGGCCGAGGCGGTGATCGTGGCAGCGAGCGCGCTCGCCGATCAGGGGAAGTTCGACCAGGCCCTCGGGATGCTCCGGCGGATCCGAACGCGGGACGATGTCGCCTCCCCCGAGGTCCTGCGGGTGTGGTACGTGACGGGCGACATCCTCGAGCGTTCGGGCCACCCACAGGAGGCCCAGCGCGAGTTCCGCAAGATCGTGCGTCACGACCCCAGCGCGTTCGACGCTGCCGAGCGCGCAGCGCAGCTCGCCTGATCCGCCCGAACCCCCGTCCAGGGGCTACTCGCCCGTTCCCTCGGGCTCGCTCCGTGAGCTTCCAGTCTCCCTTTCGCGCCGCTTGGTCCAGTACCGGACGATGCCCATCGCGTTCATGCGGATGCTCGATAGCGTCTCCATCCTCTGCATGTCGAGCTCGGCCTGGGAGCCCGTCTCCACGTCCTGCTGCGCCAGCCGTTCGAGGACGGCGACGATCTCGTCGAGGTCGTCCGTCGAATCCATCGCTACGCGTACGGTCTCCGTCCATCGGCGGAAGCGTTCGACGGCCAAGTCACAGATGCGGTCCACCTCGTGCACTGGTCCGAAGTGCGCGAACAGAACCATCGTGTCCCTGGCGCGGCCGCGGATCCGCTCGATCGTGGCGACGGCCTGCTCCAGGTCGTAGTCGGGCGGCGGCGTCGCGGGCCGCAGGACGGAGACGTCCGGTGGATGGATGCCCAGCGCGTCGCCCGTGAACACCGCGCCGCTGCGCGAGTCCGCGAGTGCGACCTGGTGCTTCGCGTGCCCCGGCGCGTCGAGCACCAGAAGGGATCTCCCGCCGAGTTCGATCACCTCGCCGTCGTGAAGCGCCCGGATCCGATCCGTCGCAACGGGTACGACGGGTCCGAACAGCGAGGTCATGCGCTCCGGGCCGTAGATCGTCGTGGCGCTCGCGACCAGGCGCGCGGGATCGGCGAGGTGCGGCGCCCCGCGTTCGTGGACCCAGACGGTCGCGTTCGGGTACCGCTCGGCGATCGCGCCGACGCCGCCCCCGTGGTCGAGGTGGATGTGGGTCAGCACCACGTGCGCGAGATCGCTCGGGCCGATCCCCAGCCTCTGCAGCCCCGCGACGACGGGCTCGAGCGAGGTGGAGGGTCCCGTCTCCACCAGTGTGGGCCCTTCGGCCTCGAGCAGGTACGCGGCCGTGTAGCGCTCGCGCCCGCCGAAGAACGTGTCGATCGCGGTGATGCCGTCCGCTACCTCGAAGACAACCGGTTCCACGCTTCCGAGTCTAGGCATGTCGGTGGGGGGTGTTAGCGTCCGACGCGGAAGGGGGGAGTTGGATGGTCACGGTGAACGTAGTCGTCCTTGCGGGCACGGTCGCTGCCGATCCGGTCGAGCGGCGGATGCCCTCGGGCGACGAGGTGACCGAGCTCCGGCTCTCCGTTCCGGAAGCCGGCCGGCGCCTTCTCCCCCTGCCCGTCGCCGCTTGGCACAAGGACGTGGGCAAGAAGGCCCTGAAAGGTCTCGCCAAGGGCGACGATGTCCTGGTGCATGGCCAGCTGGTCAGGCGTTTCTACCGGAGCGGAGCCGGCGCGCGGAGCCTCACGGAGGTGGTCGCGTCGGGGATCAAGAAGCTCGAGCGGCTGGAACCCGAGTAGGTCAGGGGTCGAGCGGGCGGATCACCAGCCCGGTGAGCGGCTTTGGCCAGAAGAACGTCGACTTCTGGGGTAGGCGGTCGCCGCGGTCGACGACCGAGCGGATCGTCGCGGCATCGGTCGGCGGCAGCAGGTAGGAGGCGACCGCCGCGCCGGAGCGGACGGCGGCCTCGGCCTCGAACGCGTCCGGGGTGAACCGGAGTCTGTCCTCATGGTCCGTGAGGATCTGCGCGTGCAGGGCACAGACGGCGGGCGGGTCCCCGGCGAGCTCCAGCACTCGGTGCGTCACGACGCCCTCGTGCGCGGTCACGACCCCCACTAGCAGTCCGCTGTCGCTCACGGTCTCGAGCACCTCCTCGAGATCGCGCACCCGCGCGCCTCCCGTCGGGGTCGGGCCCGTCGCCTGGATCCGGTGGAAGGGCAGCACCGGCGGCTCCTCGACCGATGCGTCGGCGACGAGCATCATCACCTGGTCCCACGGACCCGCGCCGTGCACCCCGCGCATCTCGTCGCGGTAGCGGAGTGCGGTCGTGTAGCGGTGGTGCCCGTCGGCGATCATCAGGGGCTCGTCAGCGAGCCATCCCGCTACCTCGGGACCCGGCGGGCAGATCCACAGCCGGTGCTCGACGCCGGCCTCGTCGGTCGCCATGGCGTGGGGCTCGGAGCCGGCCGCGGCCGCGTCCAGGAAGGCGGCCAGCGGAGCGCTTGGACCGCGGAACACGGCATGGATGCACGAAAGGTTCGTCCGCGCAGCCCTTAGCTGTTCGAGCCGATCTTGAACCGGACCCTTCATGGTGCGTTCGTGAGGGACGATCGAGCCGCCCCAGTCTTCCAGCTCGACCGCGCAGACGAGCCCCCGGATGCGTCGAGGCGTGCCGTGGAGCGAGAACCGCATCTCGTACGCGAAGTAGGACGGAACGTTCGTGGGGACCAGCACCAGCTGATCGCGCCACGACCGGAGCTCAGAGGCGGCCCGCCTATACTTGTCCTCCACCTGGCCCACACCGGGACGCTCCTCCCCGAGGTCCAGGCGTATCACGTTGTAGGGGCTCGCGTTCAGGTAGCGGAGGCGCTCGGCCTCGGAGACGACGTCGTAGGGCGGAGCGGTCACTTCGTCGAGCGACCCGACACGGGAACGGTCGAAGAGCAGGCCGACGAAGGGTGAGATGCGGGACACGCACCATGTATAGCAGCCGCCTCGAAGCCGGAACCCCGCCCGAGCACGCCTACGAGCTGTTCGCGCGGGGCACGACGCTGCTTCGGGACGGGCACCCCCATCAGGCCGCGATCGTGCTCCGGCGCGCCAAGCGGCTCGAGCCGGAGAAGGCGTCGATCCGGGAGGCGCTCGGCCGGGCGCTGTTCATGTCGGGGCTGGCCGAGCACGCGCGCCGCGAGTTCGCCAAGGCGGTGCAGATCGACCCTGCGAACGACTACGCCCACTTCGCGCTCGCCCTGGCCTGTGAGCGGACGGGCGCTCGGACGCGCGCGATCGGGCATCTGAAGCTCGCGCTAGTTATGCGCCCGGGGATCGCCGAGTACGAGCGGGCCCTGGAGCGTCTGGCCGGCTGATGTTCGCCGACGCCTACGACTGCCTCCTGTTCGACCTGGACGGGGTGCTCTTCCGCGGCCAGGAGCCCGTTCCGGCCGCCCCCTCCACGTTGGCGGAGCTGCGCCGAGCGGGCGCGCGACCCGTCTTCCTGACCAACAACTCCGCGCGCACGCCCGAGCAGGTGGCCGCCAAGCTCCGTGGGCTCGGCATCGACGCGGATCCTACGGAGGTGGTCACGTCGGCACTCGCGACTGCGGAGCTGCTCGCCGCTCGCGGTGGGGGGCGTGCCTACGTGGTCGGGCAGGAGGGTGTCCGCCGCGCCCTAGCCGACGCCGGGCTCGAGGTGCTGGATGGCGAGCCCGACGGCGCCGACGTGGTCGTCGTCGGGTTCGACGGGTCGGTCACGTACGACAGGCTGAAGACCGCCAGCCTGTTGGTCCAGCGGGGCGCCCGGTTGGTAGCCACGAACCCCGACGCCTCATGCCCGGCCGGGGACGGCCTGTGGCCTGGGGCGGGCGCGCTGCTCGCGGTCATAACTACGACCACCGGCGCCACGCCCGAGGTGGTCGGCAAGCCGTTCTCTCCTCTGTTCGAGGCGGCGTTGAGGCGAGGCGGAGGTGGCCGCCCCCTGGTGGTCGGGGACCGGCTCGATACAGACATCGAGGGGGCCGTCCGGCTGGGATGGGACTCGATGCTGGTGCTCAGCGGTGTGTCCACCCGGCCACAGGCCGGCGCGGGCGGACCCCAGCCGACCTACGTGGCCGAGGACGTCGCCGCGCTCCTTCGGCCCGCCGACCCGTAGTCGTGCCCGGCCTGTCCGGACCGGACGGCGCGGCAGTATCCTTGGCGGAGGCGCTGTCGGCGCCTAAGGGGAACCCACCGGAACCAGCCCGGACAGGAGTGATCGAGATGGTCATGGACGAGGTCCGCAGGTACATGGAAGCCGCGATGGGCGCGATGGGCAGACTCACGCCCGCGAACGCGCAGGACCTGGCGAAGGCGGTGGCCAAGGGCCAGGGTCGCGAACAGGTCAAGAGGACCGCGAAGGATCTCCTCGAGTGGTCCAACAAGAACCGCGAGCGGCTCACCGACCTGGTCCGCAGCGAGGTGCGCTCGCAGGTCAAGACCCTCGGTCTGGCCACCCGCGACGACGTCGATGCTCTCCGCAAGCGGGTCCGCGACCTAGAGCGTGGCGGCAAGCCCGCTGGGAAGCGGAGCACCGCCAAGCGGCGCACGGCCAAGCGCTCGACCGCCAAGCCCGCGACCGCCGCCGCATCCGAGCCCTCCAGCGCCGGCACCGAGGTCTGAGAGCCCGAGCGCCGTGGTGCGCCGGCGGCTCGACGCTGAGCTAGTGCGTCGCGGCCTGGCCGCCACGCGGACCGAGGCGCAGGTGGCCGTTCGCGACGGCTTGGTGCTGGTGGGCGGCCGGCCCGCCAAGCCCTCGACGATGGTCGACCCCGCCGAGTCGCTCGAGCTCATCGGCCCGGCCCGGCGGTTCGTCTCGCGGGGTGGTGACAAGCTGGACGCCGCGCTCGAGCGATTCGCGATCGATGCGCGCGGGAGGCGGTGCCTGGACGCCGGAGCATCTACCGGAGGGTTCACGGATTGCCTGCTGGCTCGCGGCGCGCGTCACGTGGTCGCCGTGGATGTCGGCTACGGCCAGCTCGCCTGGTCCTTGCGCAACGACGAGCGCGTCACGGTCATGGAGCGCACGAACATCCGCGATGTCCGGCTCGCGGATCTGCCCTACGCTTCGGAGCTCGTGGTGGCCGACCTGTCCTTCATCTCGCTCCGACTCGTCGTGCCCGTGTTCACAGACGTCGCGGCGGACGGGGCGGACCTGGTGGTGCTTGTCAAGCCGCAGTTCGAAGCGGGGCCGCGGGACGTGGGACGGGGAGGCGTCGTCCGGGACGAGGTCGTGTGGTCGCGCTGCATCGAAGGGGTCGCGCGCGCGTGCGAGAGCGCCGGACTGGCCCCGCTCGCCGCGATGGCTTCGCCGCTCGCCGGCCCGGCCGGCAACGTCGAGTTCCCGCTACACGCGAGGAAGGGTGTTGGCGCGGCTGCGCTCGACGTGGCGACCGCGATCGAGCAGGCTCGGGCGCTCGTCATCGGCGGATCGGAGGGCGGGTCATGAAGGCCGTCGGGTTCGTCGTGCACCCGGCCCGCTCCGCGGCCGTCGAGGCGGCGGCGTCGCTCTCGTCCTGGCTGGAAAGGCGGAGCATCGCCACGAGCCGTCTCGACGGGGCGGAGGCGGAGGACACCGCGCGCGCGACCGCGTTCGCGCGCGGACTGGACCTCGTCGTGTCGGTGGGCGGGGACGGCACATTCCTGAGGGCTGCGCACGTGGCTTCGCGCGCCGACGTCCCAGTGCTCGGCGTGAAGGTCGGACGCGTGGGCTTCCTCACCGAGATAGACCCCGAGGAGGCGACCCCGGTCCTGGAGCGGATGCTCGACGGCTCGGCGCGGATCGAGGAGCGCTTGGCGGTCCAGGCCGAGGTGGAGGGCTCCGACGTCGAGCCTCAGTGGGCCCTGAACGAGGTGATAGTCGAGAAGAACGCCCGGCACCGGCTGATCCGCCTGGCGGTCTTCGTGGACGAGACCTACGTGACCACGTTCTCCGCCGATGGGGTCATCGTCGCGACGCCTACGGGCTCGACCGCCTACTCGTTCAGTGCCGGCGGACCTATCGTCTCGCCCTGGGTCCCCTGCGTGATCGTGACTCCGGTCGCGGCGCACATGGTCTTCGACCGCTCGCTCGTCCTGGCCGCAGACCAGCGGGTCGCGCTGGAGGTAGTGGGCGAGGAGCCGGGCCTGCTATCGGCCGACGGCCGTGCGAGCCTCGAGCTCCCCGTGGGCGCGCGGGTGCGGATCGAGGGCGCCGCGACGCCGGCGCGCTTCGTGCGGCGCCGGGACGCACCGGCGTTCCACGCCCTCGTGCGGGAGAAGTTCGATCTTCCGGGCAAGGACGGTGCCCAGGTTCCCGGGAGCCGCTAGGTGCTCCACGAGCTCCACATCGCAGGCCTCGGCGTTATCGAGGACCTGGAGTTGGAGCTGCATCCGGGTCTCAACGTTCTGACGGGCGAGACCGGGACGGGCAAGACCTTGGTGACCGTCGGGCTGGCGCTCGCGCTGGGACGGCGGGCGGGTTCGCACCTCGTGCGGGCCGGCGCGGTGTCGGCGCTGGTCCAGGCGCGGTTCGACGCTTCGGCCTCGGCCCAGGAGGCGGGATGGGCGGAGGACGGCGAGGTCGTCCTGGCCCGAACGATCGCATCCGAGGGTCGCGGCTCGGCCCGGATAGGGGGACAGCTCGTTCCGGTCTCGGCGCTGGCGAAGCTCGGGGGCGGGCTGGTCGAGGTCCACGGCCAGCACGAGGGCCCGCTGCTGCGCTCGAGCGCCGCGCAGACGCGCTTCCTGGATCGTTCCGCGGGCGGTGACCACCTGCGCGCGGTAGAGGCGCTCGCCCGCGAACGAGAAGGGTTCCTGGCCGCCCGGGCGAGCCTCGCCGAGCTCGATGAGCGCGAGCGCGAACGGGAGCGCGAGATGGACCTGCTGGCGTATCAGGTGCGCGAGATCGAGGGGACCGCGCCGCGCCCTGGCGAGATCGCCGAGCTCCGGCTCGAGGGGGCACGTCTCACGCACGCCGAGCGCCTGGTCGGGCGGGCTGGTGCGGCCGATCGGGAGCTCTCTGGAGAGGGTGGTGGCGCCGACCGGTTCCGGGCCGCAGCGACCGAGCTGTCGGACGCCGCGGCCGTGGATCCGGACGCCGCCGAACTGGCTTCGCGGGCCGAGGCTCTCGCGGCCGAGGGCGCGGAGCTGGCGCGCGAGGTCCGGGAGTACGGTGAGGGGCTCGAGCCCGACCCGGCACGGCTGGAGGAGGTGCGGGAGCGTGAGGCCGCGTTGGCGGCGCTCTCGCGGAAGTACGGGGCGACCGAGGAGGAGATCCTCGTGTTCCTCGCCGACGCGCGGGATCACCTGGAGGCGCTCGAAGGCACAGCCGAGCAACGTGCCCTGCTGACCGCCGAGGTTTCCGAGCGGGCCGAGCGCTTGGCCGTGCTGGCCGTCGCCGTCTCGGACGGGCGTTCGCGGGCGGCGCCGGAGCTAGCCAGCGCCCTGACGCGGGAACTCGAGGAGCTCGGCATGCGGTCCGCGTCGATAGAGGTGACCCTGCCGCCGAACGAAGAGGTGACCTCCGGCGGCGCCGAGCGGGTGGAGCTCTTGTTCGCGGGCGGAACCGGTCAGCCGTCGCTCCCACTGTCCAAGGTCGCGTCCGGCGGTGAGCTGTCGCGGACGCTGCTCGCGTGCAGGAGCGTGCTCGTGGACCTGGACGACGTTCCCACGCTTGTCTTCGACGAGGTCGACGCGGGCATAGGAGGGCGAGCAGGGTTGGCGGTCGGGCGGCGCCTGGCCGCGATCGCCGAGCGCCGCCAGGTGATCGTGGTCACGCACCTCCCGCAGATCGCCTCGTTCGCCGATCGCCACATCCGGGTCCGCAAGACCGGCGGGACGGCCGCGGTGGACATCCTGGATGATGCCGCTCGCGTGCAGGAGCTCTCGCGGATGCTGTCCGGCCTCCAGGGAAGCGAGGCTGCGTCCCGCAGCGCCGAGGAGCTCCTGGCCGAGGCCGGACGAACCAAGCTGCGCTAGACGCCGCCTCGGCTTCAGGCGGGTGGGCTACCCTTGTGCCGGAGCGCCCGAGCGCGGGAGTTCGGGCCGCCGTACCCGGGGGGTCGTCCCACGTCCGATACGAGGTCTAGGAGCCTGCTGAGGCGCCCTCTACGCCGCTCTCGAGCCCGAACGGGGTTCGCGAGGGTCGACGTTCGGACCAAACGCCTCGTGCAGCGGGCGCAGCCGGGCGACATCGCGGTGATCGAACACGAGGACCTGGACCGCGTCTCCGCCGAGTCTTTGATCGACTCTGGCGTGGCCGGCGTCGTGAACGCCGGGCGCTCGATCACGGGCCGCTATCCGAACCTGGGACCCCTGATGCTGGTCGAAGCGGGCGTGCCGGTGATCGACTCGGTGGGCCCGCTGGTGCTCCGCAAGGTCCGCGAGGGCGAGCCCTTGCGGCTGGAGGGGGACCGGGTGTTGGCCGGCGAGCGGCTGGTCGGCGTCGGGGTGCGGCAGGACGAGACGTCTGTGCGCGAGGCGATGGCGAAGGCCCAGCTCTCACTCAGCGAGCGGTTCGAGGGGTTCGCGCGCAACACCGTGGACTACATGCAGCGCGAGCGCGACCTGCTGTTCGGTGGTTCGGGACTCCCGGCGCTGGACCACGAGCTGGCTGGCCGCCCGGTCCTCGTGGTGGTGCGGGGCTACGACTACAAGGAGGACCTCGCGGTACTCGGCTCGTACATCCGCGACGTCCACCCGGTACTCCTGGGTGTAGACGGGGGAGCCGACGCGCTGATCGAGGCCGGGTACAAGCCCGACCTGATCCTCGGCGACATGGACAGCGTCTCCGACCAAGCCCTCGCGCTGGCGCTGCCCCAGTCCCGTCGGTGGTTCCGGCGCCGGCGCTCGAGCGAGCTGGTCCTGCACGCATATCAGGGCGGCCGCGCGCCGGGCCGGGAACGCCTGGAGAGCCTCGGCGTTCCCTACCAGGTCGTGGAGACGGCGGGCACGAGCGAGGACATGGCCTTCGTCCTGGCGCACGAGAAGGGGGCCGAGACGATCGTTGCCGTGGGCAGCCACGGCAACCTCCGCGAGTTCCTCGACAAGGGACGCGAGGGTATGTCGAGCACCTTCCTCGTGCGGCTTCGCGTCGGGGAGATCCTGATGGACGCGAAGGGTGTCTCGCGCGTGTACTCGCCGAGGATCCGAACGCGCGACACCCTGCTGCTCCTGGCTGCCGCGACGGTGGCGCTGGCCGCCGTGATCGCGGTCTCGCCGCCGCTGCGGCTGTACGTGACGCAGCTCCTTGAGCAGTTCCGGCAGTGGCTGTTCGACCTGAAGGAGCTGCTGTGATCTCGTTCCGCTACCACGTCGTTACGATCGCGGCCGTGTTCCTGGCTCTGGCGATCGGCCTTCTCGGGGGCGGAGCGTTCCTCCAGCCCGCGCTTCAGCGTGAGCTCGAGAACCGGACCGAGGAGCTTCGCCGCGACCTCGACGGCCGCCTGGAGCAGATCGACGACCTGCGTCTGGAGGTCGCGGGGCTCGCCGCCTTCTCGGAGGCCGCGCTGCCGTACCTGGCCGAGGGGCGGCTGCTCGGCGCCCCCGTGGTCGTCGTGAGCCAGGCCGGCGTGGAGGACGAGGTACTCGCCCAGACGGCGGAGGCGCTCGACGTGGCCGGCGCGCAGGTCCTGATCACGGTCTCGGCGAGCGCGCTGCTCATGTCCGAGGACCCCGCCGTCCGCCAGCAGTTGGCCGAGATCCTCGCAGGGCCGACGGCGGATCCCGAGGACCTGCCGGCGAGGGCGGCGACCGCCCTGGCGTCGCGCCTGACCACCACGACGGTGCCATCGGCCGAAGACGACGTTCTGACGCTGCTCCTGTCCGGTGGCTTCCTGGCTCCCGTCGGCGCTCCACCGGGCGCAGCGACGCTGGAGGAGATCGGAGCTGCCGGACAGGTGGTGATAGTGCTCTCGGGTGGTCAGGCGGAGGAGCCGGCGCTGCCGGCGGAGGCGTTCGCGGTCCCCCTCGTCGAGGCCCTGGCCGAGCTGGGGATCCCGGTCGCCGCGGGCGAATCGCTCTTCACGACGGTCCCCTTCGTTCCCCTCGTCCGCTCGGCCGGGCTAGACGGCGTGGTGACGGTCGACGACCTGGACCAGGCGATGGGCGGTTCGGCGCTGGTGCTCGGGCTCGACCGATTGCTTGCGACGGGTGAGGGGGGCGATTTCGGCGCGAAGGACGGCGCAGAGCCGCTTCCGCCGCCGCCGTGAGCCCGCGCGTGGCGGTCGGCGACGTCGAGGGACCTCGGGTGGTCGCCTTGGTCGCCGCTCGGAACGAGGCGGATCGGATCCGGTCCTGCGTCGTCGCGCTCCGTCCCTTGGTCGACGAGATCGTGGTCGTCGACGACGGCTCGACCGACGGGACCGCCGCCGAGGCGATCGGAGCCGGTGCCGCCGTGATCCGAACCGGCCGTCCTCGGGGCAAGGGCCGAGCTCTGGAGGGCGCCCTGCGTCGGCTCCCGCCCGCGGAGCGCTGGCTGTTCGTCGACGGCGACCTCGGCGACAGTGCCGGCCGGCTCGGCCGTCTGCTCGAGATCGTCGCGGACGGGGCGGCGGACGTCGCGATCGCGGTCTTCCCGCCCTCGACGGTGGGCGGCTTCGGCCTGGTGAAGCGCGCAGCGGCTCTGGGGATCCGCACGCTTACAGGCTTCGAGGCCTCCGAGCCTCTCTCGGGACAGCGGGCGCTCACCGCGCAGGCCCTCGACGCGGCACGTCCGCTGGCCGGGGGGTTCGGCGTGGAGACCGCCATGACGGTCGACGCCCTCCGCGCCGGCATGCGGGTGGTCGAGGTGCCCGTGGCCGAGCTCGACCACCGCCCTACGTACCGTGACGTGCGCGGGTTCGCGCATCGCGGCCGGCAGGGCATGGACATCACGCTCGCCCTGGCACGAAGGATCCTAGGGGTGCGGTAAGGGTGGGGGCGTATCGGCGTGGCTGGTTCCCGCGCGTAGTGAATCATCGGGGCCGGACCCTGCCGATCATGCTCGGGGCCTTGGTGGCAGGCGCGGGGGCGCTGGGGGCCTTCGTCGTGTTCGTCGTCTCGAACGTCCCTTCCGGCGGGGTAGCGGCGACGATCGGTTGCGGGCTCGTCTTCGCAGCCGGATTCGTCGACGATCGGTCGCCCGCGGGTCCCAGGGGGCTCCGGAACCACCTCCGCGAGCTGGGGCACATGCGCGTCACGACCGGCATCGTCAAGCTCGTGGTGATCGTCGCGAGCGCCGTGGTGGTCGCTGCGTCGCTGCCGAGCCGGGGGAGCACCACCATCGGCGGCGCGGTGCTGATGGCGGCCGGCGCCAACCTGTGGAACGGCCTAGATGTGCGTCCGGGCCGAGCGCTCAAGGCGTTCCTGCCCGTGAGCGCGGGGGTTCTGCTGGCCGGGCCCGCGTTCGAGCTCGCGCCGCCGCTGCCTGGCATCGTCGCCGGTGCTGTCGCTGTGCTGCCGCTCGACCTTCGCGAGCGCGCCGTGCTCGGCGACGGTGGCTCGAACCTCCTGGGCTTCGCCGCCGGGTTGGGTATGTACCTCGTGCTAGCGGACGCGGGCGTGTGGTTGGCGGCGGGATCCGCGGTCGTGCTGAACGTGTTGGCCGACACGGTGACGCTCTCGCGGCTCATCGAGGGCACGCCGCCGCTGCGGTGGTTCGACACCCTCGGTCGGCTCCCGCCCGGGTCCTGAGCCCCGCCAAGTTGCCGGCCGGTCGACGAGATCGGTGGGCGCGAACGCGAACTGCGTCACCCCCCTCTGTTACAGTGCCATCCCGAGGTGCAGAGACAGCCGAAGTTCGTATTCGTCACCGGGGGCGTCGCGTCGGGCCTCGGCAAGGGCATCACCACCGCCTCTCTCGGCCGCCTCTTCCGCTCACGGGGTCTGCGCGTCGCGCTCCAGAAGCTCGACCCGTATGTGAACGTGGACCCGGGCACGATGAACCCGTTCGAGCACGGCGAGGTGTTCGTGCTCGACGATGGCGCCGAGACCGACCTGGACCTCGGCCATTACGAGCGCTTCACCGACGAGAACCTGCACCGCGGGTCCAACATCACCACCGGTGCCATCTACTCGGCCGTGATCTCCAAGGAGCGGCGGGGGGATTACCTCGGCAAGACCGTCCAGGTCATCCCTCACATCACCGACGAGATCAAGGAGCGGATCCGCACGCACGCCGCCGCCGAGGACGCCGACCTGGTGATCGTCGAGGTCGGTGGCACGGTAGGTGACATCGAGTCGCTGCCCTTCCTCGAGGCGATCCGCCAGCTGCGCAACGAGGTCGGGCGTGACCGATGCGCTTTCGTGCACGTGTCGCTGATGCCGTTCATCGGGCCCTCGGGCGAGTTGAAGACCAAGCCCACGCAGCACTCGGTGAAGGAGCTACGCTCGCTCGGTCTACAGCCCGACGCGATCGTGTGTCGCTCGGATCGGCCGATCGGGCGGCACCTGAAGGAGAAGATCAGTCTGCTCTGCGACGTGCCGATCAGCGGAGTCGTCTCGGCGCCGGACGCGGATTCGATCTACCGCGTCCCACTGGTCCTGGCCAAGGAGGGGCTGGATCGCGAGCTCGCGAACCACCTGCGCATCGAGACCCAGCCCGACATGACCGAGTGGAACGCGCTCGTTGAACGGATCGACTCGGCCACCGGTACCGTGCGCATCGCCATAGTCGGCAAGTACGTGAACCTTCGCGACGCCTACCTCTCGGTGATCGAGGCACTGAAGCACGGCGGCTTCCACCACGGTGTGGGCATGGACATCGCCTGGGTCTCCTCCGACGACGTCGACGAGGGGGGCGCCGCCTCGTTCCTGGAAGGTGTGCACGGGATCGTGGTGCCCGGCGGGTTCGGATGGCGCGGCGTCGAGGGCAAGCTCGAGGTCATCCGCCACGCGCGCGAGCGTCAGATCCCGTACCTCGGGCTGTGCCTAGGACTGCAGTGCGCGGTGATCGAGTTCGCGCGCAACGTCTGCGGCCTACAGGATGCCAACTCCGCCGAGTTCGACCCGGCGACGCCGCACCCGGTGATCGACCTGTTGCCCGAGCAGAAGAACGTCACGGACCTCGGCGGCTCGATGCGCCTAGGCGCGCAGCCCTGCCACATCGTCCCCGGCACGCGGGCCGAGCAGGTGTACGGGGAGCCCGTCGTCTACGAGCGTCACCGGCACCGCTACGAGGTGAACCCCGCCTACCACGAGATCCTTTCCGGCAAGGGGCTCGTGTTCTCCGGCCTGTCGCCGGACGGGCGCCTGGTGGAGATCGTCGAGATCGCGGGCCATCCGTTCTTCATGGCCGGACAGTTCCACCCAGAGCTCCGCTCCCGTCCCACGCGGCCACACCCGCTGTTCCGCGACTTCGTTGGGGCCGCGCTCGCGCTCTCCTCATCCCGGGCCGAGCGCCAAGTCGTCATCCCCGGCTGACGGGCCCGATGTCCCAGGAGCCGCTGGCCGAGGCTCGGGGGCCTCGAGACGGTCCGGTAGGCTGAGGGTCGTGATCGTCGGGGTCCCGAGGGAGGTCAAGGACAACGAGTTCCGCGTCGCCCTCACGCCAGAGGGTGCCCGCGAGCTCACTCGCGCCGGCCACCAGGTCCTGATCGAGGACGGAGCCGGCGAGGGCTCGAGCATCCCGCAGGAGCGTTACGAGCGCGCCGGCGCCAAGATCGTCGGTGCGCCCGAGGACGTCTGGTCCGCCGCCGACCTCATCCTCAAGGTCAAGGAGCCGATCCCGCGGGAGTACGGGCGGATGCGCGAAGGCCAGACCCTGTTCACCTACCTGCATCTTGCGGCGAGCCGTGAGCTAACTCAGGCGATGCTCGGGCGCGGGATCAACGGGGTGGCCTACGAGACGGTCCAGCTGCCCGACGGGCGCCTGCCGCTGCTCGCGCCGATGAGCGAGATCGCCGGGCGGATGGCACCTCACGTGGCCGCCCACCTCCTGGAGAAGGAGCACGGTGGTCGCGGGATCTTGATGGGCGGGGTCTCAGGGGTCCGCCCTGCCCGCGTCCTGGTGCTGGGGGCGGGGATGGCGGGGTCCAACGCGGCGTGGATCGCTGCCGGCATGGAGGCGGAGGTCGTGGTCGTCGACAAGAACCTCGACCGCCTACGGTTCATCGACCAGATCCACAAGGGCCGGATCACCACCCTGATGTCCGACCAGCTCACCCTCGAGCAGCGGGTGCGCGAGTCCGACGTGGTGATCGGCTCCGTGCTGATCCCCGGCGCGCTCGCGCCCAAGCTCGTGACCGATGAGATGGTCGCCTCGATGCGGCCCGGTTCGGTGGTCGTCGACATCGCGATCGACCAGGGCGGCTGCGTCCAGACCTCGAAGATGACGACGCACTCGGACCCGACGTATGTCGTGCACGACGTCGTCCACTACTGCGTCGGCAACATGCCCGGCGCGGTGCCGAACACCTCGACGTACGCGCTCACGAACGTGACGCTCCCGTATGCGCTCGATATCGCCGCCATGGGCCTGGAGGGTGCGATCGGGCGGGACCGCGCCCTCGCGCTCGGCGTCAACGTGTGGGGAGGCGCGCTGACGAACGAAGGCGTGGCCCAGGCACACGACCTGCCGTTCACCCCGCTGTCCGAGCTCGTCGACGGCCTCGGCTGAGCGATCCACGAGCCGATGCCGGCCCGCGACGCCCTCGCGAAGCAGACCCAGCGGTTCCTCGACCATCTCGCGGTCGAACGCGGCCTGTCGCCCCACACGGTCGCCGCCTACGGCCGGGACCTCGCGCGGTACATGGCCTTCCTGCGTGGCCGCGGCGTCACCGACCCCGCGGCGGTGAACGAGCGGGCCGTCACCGCCTTCGTCGCCGAGGTCTCGGCCTCGACGCACGGCGACGGGAAGTCGTACCGGGCGACCTCGATCGTTCGTGCGCTGTCCTCGGTGCGTGCCTTCCACCGGTTCTTGCTCCGCGAGGGCCGAGCCTCCCGCGACCCGACCGCGGGGGTGATCCGGCCGAAGCTGCCGAGGGGACTCCCCAAGCCGCTGTCCGTCGACGGCGTGGCGCGGCTGCTGGCGCAGCCCGACCGCTCGGCTGCGGGACTGCGCGACCGGGCTCTGCTGGAGACGCTGTACGGGGCGGGGCTCCGCGTCTCGGAGCTGGTCGGGCTCGACGTCGACGACGTGGACCTGCACGAGGGTAGCGTCCGTGTGCTCGGCAAGGGGGGGAAGGAACGGGACGTGCCGCTCGGCCGCTACGGGCGCGACGCGATCGGTGCGTACCTCACGCGCGTGCGGCCGGACCTGGTCCGGCCACGATCGCGCTCCGCGCTGTTCCTGAACCGCCGCAACGGCGGTCGTCTCACCCGCCAGGGCGTGACCGACATCCTCCAGCGGCACGCGGCCGCGGCCGGCATCGGCCGGAAGGTGAGCCCGCATACTCTCCGGCACTCGTTCGCCACCCACCTGCTCGAGGGCGGCGCCGACGTCCGCGTGGTCCAGGAGCTCCTCGGGCATGCGAGCGTGGCGACCACCCAGGTCTATACGCTGGTGACCCGGGAGCACCTGCGGGAGGTCTACCTCACCTCCTTCCCGCGGGCCCGGAGAGATCGGCGGGGGCAGGAAGGCTCTCGGAGGAGGGACACGGCGTGATCGACGAAGCGAAGCTTTCGGAGCTGCGGATGGCGCTCGAGGAGCAGCGCGACAACCTCCGCAAGGAGATCGCGGAGCAGGGCGGCGACCCCGACTCGGACGACGCCGAGATCGACGTCGAGCGCAACTTCGCCGACAGCGCCCACTCGACCGCGGAGCGCGCCCGCATGCTCTCGGTGATGAAGGCGCTCCGCGCCAACCTGCGCTGGGTGGACCGGGCGCTCAAGAAGATGGATCTCGGCACCTACGGGATCTGCGAGCGCTGCGGTAACCCGGTCGGCATGGACCGGTTGGAGGCGCTGCCGTGGGCGATCCTGTGCATCGACTGCGCCCGCAAGGGCGTGGAGCGCTGAAGTTTGGCCGAAGCCAAGGTCCCGCGCGTCCTGATCCTCGTGTGCGACTCCTTCGGGGTGGGCGACGCTCCCGACGTCGTCGACTACGAGGACGCCGGATCGGACACCCTGGGGAACACGGCCTCAGCGGTCGGCGGGATCGAGGCGCCGAACCTCGGCGCGCTCGGCCTCGGGATGCTCACCCGGATCGAAGGGGTCGAGCCGCGCGCCGAACCCGGAACGGCGCACGGGCGCCTCACCGAGCGCTCGGCCGGCAAGGACACCACCACCGGCCATTGGGAGATGGCTGGGATCGTGCTTCAGCGTCCCTTCCCGCTGTACCCGGAGGGGTTCCCGCCCCAGATCATGGAGCCGTTCGAGGCTCGCGTGGGCCGCCGCGCGCTCGGCAACGTACCGGCCTCCGGGACCGAGATCATCGCCGAGCTCGGGCCCGAGCACCTGAGCACCGGCGCGCCGATCGTCTACACGAGCGGCGACTCGGTCTTCCAGATCGCGACGCACACCGACGTCGTGACGCTCGAACAGCTCTACGAGTGGTGTCGGATCGCGCGGTCGCTACTGGTCGGCGAACACAGCGTAGGACGGGTGATCGCGCGGCCGTTCACCGGGGAGCCGGGCGCGTTCGTACGACGGCCGGAGCGGCGCGACTTCTCGGTTCCGCCGCCGGGCCCGACGCTGCTGGACCGATGCGTGGAGCACGGAGTGGCCGTGTTCGCGATCGGGAAGATCCAGGACATCTTCGCGCAGCAGGGTCTGACCGAGGCCGTGTACTCGGATTCCAACGAGCACGGCATCGCCCTGACGATCGAGCACCTGCGGCGGCCGGGGCCGGCGCTCGTGTTCAGCAACCTCGTGGACTTCGACAGCAAGTACGGACACCGCAACGACCCGGAGGGCTACGCGCACGCGGTCGAGGCGCTGGACAGGCGTATGCCCGAGATCATCGACGCGCTCGGCGGCGGCGTGCTGCTCCTGACGGGCGACCACGGGTGCGACCCCACCACGCCCTCGACGGATCACTCCCGCGAACGGACGCCGCTGCTCGCGGCCGGGCTGTCCGGAGGTCCCTACGACGTCGGGACCCGGGATACGTATGCGGACCTCGGGGCGACCGCGGCCGAGCTCCTCGGCGTGACGTGGGACCTGGAGGGCACGAGCTTCGCGGCGGAGATCGGCCTGTGACCGAGCGGGACCCGCGCGACGTCATCGCGGCCAAGCGCGACGGCCGGACGCTGGATCCGGACGAGCTGCGGGCGTTCGTCCTCGGCTACGCAAGGGGAGAGGTCCCCGACTACCAGGCGGCCGCGTTCGTGATGGCGGCCTTCCTGAACGGCCTGGACGAGGCCGAGACGCTCGCGCTCACCCGCGCGATGGTGGACTCGGGCGAGACCCTCCCGCTGGAGGGCATCTCGCGCCCGAAGGTGGACAAGCACTCGACGGGTGGGGTCGCCGACGGCGTGACGTTGGTGTTCGCGCCTCTCGCCGCCTCGCTCGGCCTGGCGGTAGCCAAGCTCTCGGGGCGCGGGCTCGGGCATACGGGCGGGACCCTGGACAAGCTCGAGGCGATCCCGGGCCTACGCACCGACCTTGAGCCGGATGCGTTCGAGCGCCAGGTCGAGGAGATCGGGTGCGCCGTGGCCGGTCAGACCGCCGATCTCGTCCCCGCCGACGGGGCCCTGTACGCGCTCCGGGACGCGACCGCCACCGTGTCCTCGATACCGCTGATCGCGGCGAGCGTCATGTCGAAGAAGCTCGCTGTCGGCACCGACCTGATCCTGCTCGATGTGAAGGCCGGCAGCGGC
>DATEDE010000131.1:0-2933 GCA_035286545.1 Actinomycetota bacterium
CGGCAGACGCACACGGCGACCGCCGGCTTCACCGGGGCGAAGTCGATCCCGTCCTTGAACCCGACGATGTGGTTGTCCAGGATCTGCGTCGTCGCGAACGCGTGGATCCCGTCGCCGTCGGATCCCGTGATCGTGAACCCCGAGATCGTCGTGTCGGGACCGGCCGTGCTCTGGACCTCGATCGCGTTGTCGCTCTCGATGACGGTCGACTCGATGAAGGTCGGGTCTCCGGTGGTGACGAACCCCGAGGCGAGCGTCACGGTCGTTCGAACGAACAGCTGTTCGCGGTACACGCCCGGGGACACGAGCACGACGTCGCCGGGTTGGGCCGCGTCGAGCGCCGCCTGGATCGTCGCGAAGTCGCCCGGCACCAGGAGGGGTCCCTCGGCCGAGGAGGGCAGCGCGACGAGCGAGGCAGCCAGGGCCACGATCGTTGCCGCGATCCCTGGGGCCCGGCGGATGCCTCCGATCGGATGCACTTGATCGCCTCCCGTCGGTGACCGATCTCCCCCATGAGCCACTCGTACGCTTGCCTACGCACCCAGCACTAGGAAACCGGTCTCGGGCTCGTCGAACGCTAGCCCGGCCGGCGGTCCGAGCCATCCGGCGCCCGCCCGACATCTCGTACGGCGAACGGCCGAGGGTGTGACGCCCACGCCGGGGTCCGGATAGCGCGACCATGGGGGTTGGTCTGCCCGGATCGGATCTTCGAACCCCGGGCAGGCTCGCCTCGTCCCCCCGCCGTAGCGGGATCGCTACACCTGGCTACGTTCCCCCTGCCGCCACACCCGGCATCGCGGACGCGTACGTCCTTCGCCCTGCCCGGACCAAGGTTGCCTGTCGGTGGCGGCCGCTAGCGTCCGTCGGGTGCGCGAGGTAACGCTGCTCGGCCCCCGCGGGCTCCGGTTCGGGACGACCGTTCCCGAGACCCGGCGCGAACGTCGTCGCGGCCTCCTGGGCTGTCCTTCGCTCGCCCGGGATGAGGCGATGCTGTTCGAACGCGCCCGCTCCGTCCACACGGTGGGGATGCGGTTCGAGATCGCGGCGGTGCTCCTGGACGCAGAGCTCGGGGTGCTCGAGGTCGTTCGCCTACGGCCGGGACGGATCCTGCTGCCGAGGCGGAGAGCCCGCCACGTCCTCGAGTGCGCCGCGGACGTCCGGCTCGGGGTGGGCGACCTGCTTTCGCTGTCTCAGGCGGGGCAGCCACCCAGGCCGGCCGCGCCCGTCACGACCCAGGATCCGGCATCCTCTTCCAGGGCGAGGTTGACCCCGAGCGCGGCGTCGTCCGAGAGCGCCGACGCGTAGGTCGCGCCCACGCGGACCTCGCCGTCCTTCCTGTCCTTGAGCGGCCCGAACCAGAAGAGCAGCCCCTCGTCGCGGACGGCGTCCCCTTCGAGCGCCTCCTCCGGCTCGCCCACGAACTCCACAACCGCGTAGCGCTCGAGCTGCGCGGCCAGCACGTCCCGGCCGTCGGTCGGGATCGTGGCTCCGCACTCGAGTTGGCTCGGCTCGAGCTGGCCCGCTTCCGCGCAGACGCGATCCACGACGAACACGACAGGAGGCGGCGTGCCCAGGTCGTCGAGCACCTCAGCGACCACGATCGCGTAGACGACCGGCTCGCGAACACCCCACTCGGCCGCGACGTCCCCCCCTGCCGGCTGCCCGGACGACGAGGCGCAGGCGGAGGTCAGGGACAGGGCGAGCACGATCGCAGCGCGCCTCATGCCGGAAGCTTCGACGACCCTGCGGACGGCACTCAAGGGAGGAAGCCCCCTCGAGGAGGGGTCGGGCGGCCCGCCGCGGACCCGCGGCGAGCGGATACACGCGACGCTATACTTCCCCGGCGCTGCCCCCGGCGGCGGAGGGCCCCCATCGTCTAGTGGCCTAGGATTTCGCCCTTTCAAGGCGGCGACACGGGTTCGAATCCCGTTGGGGGCACGTACCACGCACCACCACGCGCCCGTAGAGGAGTCTGGCCGTCCTCACCGCCCTGTCAAGGCGGAGATCGCCGGATCGAAGCCGGTCGGGCGCGCGCGACACGAACCACCCGGCGGCGGGTCGCAGACGGCTCGCCGCCGGAACGTCCGGCCGGGTCAGGCGTTGGACGGGCTGGGCGCGAAGGGCCGACGGCCTCACGCCATCCAGGCGTCGATGCGCTGCTCCACCTCGCGCAGGCGGAGCACGAGCGCCTTCATCATCGACAGAGCGACGGCGGGACGCTGAACGAGGAACCCCTGGAAGCCCTCGGCCGATATCCGGAGCGCACGGACGTCGCCCTCGGCCCGGACCGTAGCCATCCGCTTGCCGGGAGCCAGCAGTGCCATCTCGCCGAAGAAGTCACCCGCCCGCAGGACGTGGTACCGGCCACCCACATCGACTTGCGCTTCCCCCGAGAGGATGACGTACATCGCGTCGCCTTCGTCGCCGACCTCGAAGATGGCCTGTCCGGCCGGGAAGGAGACGGCCTCGCCGGCGCCGAGGAGGGCATCGGCGTCCTCGGGTCCGAGCTCTGCGAAGAGCCCCGTCGGCTGGAGGGAGGGTGTGGGGTTGTCCTGCTCGGTCACCGGGTCTCCTCCGCAGGGAGATGCGGCGCCGTTAGTCTATGCCGGACCGAGCCGAGCCAAGGCATCGTAGGCAGCGTACTTGTAGCTCTCGCTCAACGTGGGGTGGTTGAACACCATCTCGATGAAGGTCTCCACCTTGCCACCGAGCGTGATGACCGCCTGTCCCACGTGCACTATCTCCGAGGCTCGCTCGCCGATGCAGTGGCACCCGATCAGCTCACGCGTAGTCCGGTCGAACACGAGCTTGATCATCCCCTCCAGGTCGCCGAGGATCTGGCCGCGGGCGTTCTCCCGGAACAGGGCCCGGCCGACCACCACGTCGATCCCCCGGCCCTGCGCCTCCTGCTCCCCGAGTCCGACACAGCTCAC
>DATEDE010000132.1:0-3016 GCA_035286545.1 Actinomycetota bacterium
GAGGAGCCGCTCTCGCCCGGGACGGTAGCATCCGGCGCCGACGCCCTGTTCCCACCGAGTCAGTCCTGGCGATGAATCCGACCTGGTTGATAGGATTTACCCCGTGACCGGCACGAAGACGACGACCGGGTTCGACGAGGAAGCGCTCGCGGCGCTGCCGCCATCCGCGCCCTTCGTCGAGGTGCTCCGAAAAGAGGCGTTCGCGCTCTACCTGGCGCTGCCCGCCCCGTCCCCCGAGACGGAGGAGTGGCGCTACACCGACGTCTCGGGTCTCGACCTCGACCTGCGGCCGTTCGCCGAGGGCGGGGGGCCCGAGGCGGTCAACCGGCATGGCCTGCTGGCGGCGGCCGGCTCGGGCGAACGCGCCGGCCTGCTGATCCAGCGCAACTCCGAGGTCATCTCGACGCAGCTCGCAGACGGCTTGGCCGAGCGCGGGGTGTGGTTCGGCGACCTGGGCGGGGCGATCACCGAGCGCCCCGAGCTGGTCGAGCCGTACCTCCACCAGCTCGTACCCGCGGAGCGCTCGAAGTTCACGGCCCTTCACGCGGCGTTCCGGACCGGGGGCGCGTTCGTGCACGTCCCCAAGGACGTTCGCGTCGAGCTCCCGCTGCAGACCCTCACGTGGATCGACACGGAGGGAACCGCGGTCTTCCCGCACACGCTGATCGTCGCCGAGCAGGGATCTGAGCTGACCTTCATCGACCGGTACGCCTCGCCCGAGCTCGAGAATGTACTCTCCGATGCGGTCGTCGAGATCTTCGCTGGCCCCAACGCCCGGGTGCGTTACGTCGGTCTGCAGGAGTACGGCGAGGGCGTCACGCACCTGTCGGTGCAGCGGGCACGGCTGGATCGCGACGCATCGGTCCGCTCTCTGGGCGTGGCCCTAGGCGCGAGCCTGGCGCGAGCCGAGGTCGAGACGATCCTGGAGGGGGACGGCTCCTCGAGCGAGATGCTCGGCCTGTACTTCGGCGACGGAGAGCAGCACATCGACCATAGATCGATCCAGGACCACGTGGGTTCGCGCACGTCGAGCGACCTCCTCTACAAGGGAGCGATGAGGGACAGCTCGAACGCGATCTACACCGGCACGGTGGTCATCGAGCACGGTGCGCACCTGTGCGACGCCTATCAGACCAACCGCAACATCCTGCTGTCCGAGCACGCGAGGGCGCAAACGGTCCCCAACCTTGAGATCCTCACGAACGACCCAACGAAGTGCGGCCATGCGGCCAGCGTTGGCCCGGTCTCGGACGAGGAGCTCTTCTACCTGATGAGCCGCGGCATCCCGGAGAAGGAGGCGGAGCGGCTCATCGTGTTCGGGTTCTTCGCCGAGGTGCTCGACCGCGTCGACCTTCCCGAGATCCGCGCGGGCCTCGAGCGAGCGATCGAAGACGAGCTCGCGAGGGAGTTCTGATGGGTCTCGTGCGGCTCTGCGCCGTGGGCGACGTCCCGGCAGGGGAGGCGCGCCGGTTCCCGCTCGGTGAGCGCCAGGTCGCGGTCGTCAACCTCGGCGATGAGGGGTTCCGCGTGGTCGATGCGGTGTGCTCGCACGCGCACTACTACCTGGACGAGGGCGAGGTCGATGTCGAGGAGCGCACGATCGAGTGCCCCAAGCACGGCTCGACGTTCGACCTGGAGACGGGCAAACCGACCTCCCTGCCGGCGCTGGTGCCGGTGGAGGCGTTCGCGGTGAAGGTGGACGACGACGACGTCATGATCGAGGTGTGAGGAAGATGACCGATGTGGCAACGCTCGAGATCCAGGGCCTGGAGGCCTCGGTCGAGGACAAGCTGATCTTGAAGCGGATCGACCTGGTGGTTCGGCAGGGCGAGACCCACGCGCTGATGGGCCCGAACGGCTCTGGCAAGTCCACGCTCGCGAACGTGCTGATGGGCAGGCCCGGTTACACGCTGACGGCAGGCCAGGTGCTATTTAACGGCGAGGACATCACCAAGCTCTCGGCCGACAAGCGCGCCCAGCGCGGACTGTTCCTCGCGATGCAGTACCCGGTCGAGATCCCCGGGGTATCGGTCGTGAACTTCCTGCGCACGGCGTACAAGAACGTGAAGGGTGCAGAGATCAACGCGCTGGCCTTCCGTAAGCACCTGAAGGAGAAGATGAACCTCCTGGGCGTCGAGGACGCCATGGTCAACCGCTACGTGAACCAGGGGTTCTCCGGCGGCGAGAAGAAGAAGAACGAGGTGCTCCAACTGGCGGTCCTCGAGCCGCAGATCGCCGTGCTCGACGAGACGGACTCGGGTCTGGACATCGACTCACTGAAGGCGGTCGCGACCGGCATCGCGCAGCTGATCGGCCCCGATCTCGGCGTGCTACTCATCACCCACTACCAGCGGATCTTGGACTACATCGCGCCCGACTTCGTCCACGTGATGATCGACGGGCGTATCGTCAAGTCCGGCGGCGCGGAGATCGCGCACGAGCTCGAGGCCAAGGGGTACGAGGGCATCCGCAAGGAGCTCGGCCTCGAGGAGCCGGTGGCGGCGGGCTAGGAGGCGATAGATGTGGCGGTGACGGAACAGAGGTCGGCGGGGCTCGACGTTGCGCGCCTCCGCGCGGATTTCCCGATCCTGGAGCGGACGGTCAACGGTAGGCCGCTCGTCTATCTGGACTCGGCGGCGACGTCGCAGAAGCCCCGTCAGGTCATCGATGCCGAGGCCGACTTCTACGCGAACCACAACGCCAACGCGCACCGCGGCCTCTACCTGCTCGCAGAGGAGGCCACCGAGCTGTATGAGGCGGCGCGAGCCAAGCTCGCGCGGTTCATCGGCGCTCCGGCGCCCGAGACGATCGTCTTCACCCGCGGTACAACCGAGTCCACGAACCTCGTGGCCTACGCCTGGGCTCGGCGCTTCCTCACCGAGGGCGACGAGATCCTGCTCACCGACATGGAGCACCACTCCAACATCGTGCCGTGGCAGCTCGCCGCTCGGGACACCGGGATCACGCTCCGCTACATCCCCCTCACCGACGACGGGCTGCTCGATCTGTCCGACCT
>DATEDE010000133.1:0-2650 GCA_035286545.1 Actinomycetota bacterium
TCGACCCCTCCTCTCGCAGCGATCGACGCCTGTCAGGCCCCCTAGCCCACGAGTCGTGGGATCACCAGGCTCCACGTAGTCCTTCGGCCTGAAGTGTCGCCGCTCGCATCCGACCCGATCCCCTCCCGAAGGTAGGGGCCCGATGCTAGTGGGCGCGAGAGAGGTATCACCGCTCTTCAACCTCAGGACTCGGCGAGCGGCGGGTCTACGCGCCGGCATTCGCCGGCACGGCCATGCCGAACGGGACCCACGCGTCCACGGTGGTGCCCTCGCCCGGCCGACTCTGGATCCGACAGCGACCACCGGCGAGCTCGGCGCGTTCGACCATCGTCGGGAGCCCGATGTGGCCCGGCTGCGGCGAGTCGAGGGCCACGGTGTCGAACCCCCGACCGTCGTCGGTGATCACGACGTGGACCCCACCGTCCTCGGTGGCGAGCGAGACGGTGATCGCGCCGGCCTCGGCGTGCTTGCGCGCGTTGGCGATCGCCTCCTGCGCGATACGGAACAAGATCACGCGGATGTCCGACGGCGGCTCCGAACCTAGCTCGTCCACGATCTCGGGGACTGGCTTCATGTCGCTCGAGTAGGCCCGGAGCGCCGAGACCAGGCCCTCGCGGTCCAGGGCCGGCGGGCGGAGTTCGAACAGCAGGTGACGCAGCCGGTCGACCGCGACGCGGATCGTCTCGCGCAGCTCATCCGCCTCGGCTCGAAGCTCGGGGTCCGTTATCTGGCGCGCGAGCGACTGCGCCCGGATGTCCGCCGCACTCATCACCTGTATCGAGTCGTCGTGGATGTCGGCGGCGATCCTCCGGCGCTCCTCCTCCTGCGCGTCCTCCAGGCGGAGCAGGAGCTGGCGGCGGTCCTCCATCGTGCGTCGCAGCACGTCGAGGCTCTTGCGGAGCTTCTCCTCGGCCTGCTTCTGCTTGGAGAGGTCGGACATGATCCCGCGCCAATACATCGGCTCGCCGTTCTCGTCGCGGACCAGGACGGCCTCGTCGTGGACCCACACGACGCTCCCGTCGCGGGCGTAGACGCGGTACTCCGTGTTGAAAGGCCCGCCGGTGCGGTTGGACTCCTGATGCGCGCGGACCACGCGCTCACGGTCGTCCTCATGCATGCGCGCGATCCACAGGTTCGGGTCCTCGGTCCACTCCTGCACCGTGAATCCGAGGAGCGTCTGGATCTGCGGGCTCGTGTACAGGTTGGTGGACAGGTCGTCGACCGCGTCGACGTACAGGCTCGCCGGGATCCCCTCGACCAGGTGCTTGTAGGTCTCGTGTGCCTCGCGGAGCCCCTGCAGGAACTCGGCGACGGGGAGCTCACTCACAGCTTGTACCCGAATCGCCGCAGCAGCTCCTTGCGCTCGGCCTCATCCTGGTCGGTCTCGACGCCGGCCGGGGGCGACCCGTCGATCACGCCGATCACGCCCCGGCCCTGCTCGGTCTCCGCCACCACTACCTGGAGGGGGTTGGCCGTCGCGCAGAAGATCCGGCACACCTCGGGAACCTGCTTGATCGCGTTCAGCACGTTGATGGGGAAGCCGTCGCGCATCGCGATCACGAACACGTGGCCGGCCCCGATCGCCTGGGCGTTGCGAACGGCGACGTCCACGAGCTCTTGGTCGTTCCCGCTGCGCCGCACCAGACACGGGCCGCTCGCCTCGTTGAACGCGATCCCGAACTTCATGCCCGGCACGTGGACACAGGCCTCGTGCAGGTCCTCGACCGTCTTGATGAAGTGGGACTGCCCGAGGACGACGTTCAGATCCTCGGGCTTGTCGAACACCACCGTGGTGATGTCCACGAGCGCAACCTCCCGCCGCTCAGCTCGCGTCCAGACGCGAGAGTATCCCCGCCAACAGCGAGATACGAGGAACCACGCTGGTCAGGTCCAGCCACTCCTTGGGCGAGTGGTCGTCCCCCCCGATCGGCCCCAGGCCGTCGAGCGTCGGCACACCGGCCGCGGAGGTCGTGTTCGCGTCGGAGGCGCCCCCGGTGGCCGCGTCCTCCAGTTCGAATCCGAGGTCGGCCGCGACGCCGATCGCGAGCTCGGCCAGGCGCGCCCCGCCCTCCTTCTTCTCCATAGGGCGGTGCCAGCCCCCGCCGAGGACGTTCACCTCGACGTCGGGGACCTTGTGCTCGCGCGCGATCGCCTCGACCGCCGCCTCTGCCTCGCGGAACGTCGGCTCCTCGGGCGAGCGCACGTCCACCTCGAGGACGCAGCGCTCGGCCACGACGTTGGTCCGGGTGCCACCGTGGACGACACCGACGTTGACCGTAACGCCGGGCCACCGGCCGTTCAGCGCCTGGAGCGCGATGGTCTTGTGCCCGGCCTCGAGGATCGCGCTCCGGCCGCGCTCGGGCTCGACGCCCGCGTGCGCCGCGCGGCCGAGGATCTCGATCGTGTAGTCCGAGACACCCTTGCGCGCGCTCACGATGTCCCCGTTCTCGCGCGCCGCCTCCAGAACGAACGCGACGTCGGCGTTCGCGGCCTCGGACTTGATCACGTCGCGCGACCACGGCGAGCCGATCTCCTCGTCGGGGTTGCAGATGTACGTGACCCGACCGAACCCATCGAACCCCGCCTCCTGCAGCACCTCGATGGCGAAGAACCCGAGCAAGAGCCCGCCCTTCATGTCCGAGACGCCGGG
>DATEDE010000134.1:0-5808 GCA_035286545.1 Actinomycetota bacterium
GCCCGGTGGCCGAGCCTCGCCGCCAGCCGCGGCGCGCGAGCCGGTTGACGGCCGGCTCCAGCGCGAACGAGAAGAAGAGCGCGAGCAGGATCCACAGCACGACCTGCTGCAGGATCCCCAGCAGGGTCAGCGCGGCGGCGACCCCGACGACCAGGGCGATCGTCCAGACGATCGTCGGCTTGACCCAGGGCGGTGGCTGACTATCCGGTGCGGCGGCGAGCTCGAGCATGCCCTCGACCTCCGCGCCCACCCCCTGCCTCTCGAGTTCGCCTTCCTCTTCCTCGGGCTCGGGGCTTAACCACCCCCAGGCCACGACGGCCGCGGCCGCGGCGCCGAGCGCGACCAGGATGGGCTTCCACCAGCCCGAGCTCTTTTCGTCGGTCGAACCGCTCAAAGCTATCTCCCGCGCCCGCGTGTATAGCGCTGAGGTCGTCCGAGGCTCCCGAGGTTCGATGAAGCCTACGGTGCGGTCCCGGCCTCCGCACGCAGGAAGGCCTGCTCGAGCACAAGGCGGGTGTTCAGGTTCAGGTCTTCGGCGAGCGCAGCGCGCGCCTCCTCGACGGCCGCCATCGACGCGGCGCTCGAGGGGACATCGCCCTCCCCGGGCGCGAGATCGGGGTTCAGCAGCAGGTCGGGGCCACCGCCGATCGCGGCGACCACGCGATCACGCAGCAGCGCCGACACGGCTAGCAGGACGCGGTCGACGTAGTCACGTTCGGCCCGGCGGACCTGGCGCTTGTGGCGCTCCTCGATCCTCCGGATCGCTCCCCGGTACGCGTCCTCGGGACGCCCGCGTTCGTCCAGGAACGGTGCGAGCTCGTCCGACAGCTGCCCAACGAGCTCCTTCTTGTAGCGCTCTGCGGCGACGAGCACGAGGTCTGCCGCCTCCAGCGCGCCGTCCGGACCGCGTCCGGCGAGCTCCAGAGCCTCGCGCGCCGTGTCGCGGAAGGCGAGGCCGTCCGCGCCGGTCGCCATCCGCCGTGCGCGCCCGAGGTTTCCCCCCGCCAGGCGGGCGGCCAGCCCGGCGCGCTGGGCCGGGACGCCCTCGCCCGTGAGCGCCTCGACCACGAAGTCCTCCGACAGGGGGCGGAACGTGACGACGTGACAGCGCGAGAGCACGGTCTCGGGCAGCTCGTCGGGCCGCGCCGAGAGCAGCATCAGGACGGAGTCGGCCGGCGGCTCCTCGAGCACCTTGAGCAGGACGTCGGCGGCGGCTGGGTTCAGCCGGTCGGCCTCGCGGATCACGAACACCTTGCGCCCAGGCTCGGGCGCGGTCCGGTACGCGGGATGCCAGACCTCCGAACGGACGGTCTCGACGTGGATGTCGCGCCCCTCGGGCTCGACGATCGACTCGTTGGGGTGCTTGTCCTCCAGCGCCAGCCGGCAGTCCCGGCACTCGCCGCAGCCGCCCGCCTTGCACAGCAGGGCCGCGGCGAACGCTCGCGCGGCGAGCGACTTGCCGCCGCCCTCCGGCCCCGCGAGCACGTACGCGTGGTGCGGCCTCGCCGCCGCCTGGCGCAGGAACGCCATCGCGTGCTCCTGGCCGGGGACGCGCCTCAACACCGGGGGCGGGTCAGGCACCGTCGTCCCGTTCGCGCAGCACGCGGCCCAGTGCCTCGACCACCTGCTCGTGCACCTTCTCCGGCGTCTGGTCAGCGTCGATCACGACGAAGCGCTCCGGGTGCTCCTCGGCGATCCGCAGGTAGGCGTCGGAGACCTTCGCGTGGAAGTCCTGGCCTTCCATCTCGATGCGGTCGGGTTCCTCCAGCGAGCGCAGCAGCCCGGCCTCGGGCTCCAGGTGCAGGAGCAGCACGAGGTCGGGGAACAGTCCCTGCGTGGCCCACACGTTCAGCGTGAGCACGTCCTGCTCGCCGAGCCCGCGCGCCCACCCCTGATACGCGACCGATGAGTCGATGTACCGGTCGCAGATCACGACCTTGCCCTCGGCGAGCGAGGGACGGATCACGCTCGAGACGTGCTGGGCACGGGCGGCGGCGAACAGCAGCGCCTCGGTCTTCGGCTCGATGTGGCCGGTGTCGTGCGCGAGCAGCATCCTTCGCAGCTCCTCCCCGACCGGCGTCCCGCCGGGCTCGCGTGTCACGAGCACCGCGAGGCCCTGCGACTCCAGCCACTCCTTGGCCAGTCGGATCTGGGTGCCCTTGCCCGAGCCCTCCACGCCCTCGAACGCGACGAACAGCCCGTTGCTGGGCGGGCGCCTCAGCTTGGGAACCAGGGCGAGCGGCTGGGGCTTGCTCACCCGGAAACGTTTCAGCGCTCGGCGGGTGACCCCACCCGCCGCGACCGCGCCCAGGCCAGCCACCATGAGCGCCACCCGCGCCCCGGAGAGGTCGTACACCTCGTCGCCTAACGTGACCGTGTGGTTTCCGATCGTACCCGCGAGCGTAGGGAACAGCGTGAGCGAGAGGAACAGGCCCAGGCGCGAGAGCACGGTGAGCGCCGCGAACGTGCGTCCCCGGAACTCGTCGGTCACGTTCTCCTGCAGCAATACGTAGCCGCTCACCCACGCACCCCCGCAGAAGGTCCCGAGCACGACCGTGACGACCGCCGCGTAGGTGATCCCCGGCATCGCGGCCAGGACGAACAGCGATCCGGCGGCCGCGATGATCGACCAGACGAACACGACCTCGCGCTCGACGATCTCGGACGCCTTGTTCGATGTCGCCATGCCGATGATCATGCCCAGACCGAACGACGTGACGAGCGTCCCCCATCCCGGATCGCCCGCCCCGAGAGCCGTCGTCGCGAACACCGGTCCCAGCGCGAGAACCGCCCCAACGGCGCTGAACGCTGCCACGATCCCCAGCGTCATCGCCGACGCCAGTGAGTCCTCGCGCAGGAACCGCACCCCATCCGCGATGTCCCTGCCTACCCGGGAAAGATCTAGTCGGTGGAACGTCGTCGGCGCCGGCTTGGGGATCCGGATCCGGCTCACGAGCATCGCCGACACCGCGAACGTAGCGGCGTCCAGCCACAGCGCCAGGAACGCCGGGTTCTCCTCGAGCCAGGGGAACAGAGCCGAACCGCCCGACAGGAAAGTGAAGACGAGCGCGCCGAGCGGGAGCGTGCCGTACGTCGTGATGAGCCCGAGCGAGTTCGCGTTGGCCAGCTGGCGACGCGGGACGAGGTTGGGCAGGGACGCGTCGCGGGCGGGCGTCCACAGGAGCGAGAAGCACTCGATCACGAACGAGACGAGGAAGATCGCGTACAACGGTCCGAGGAACGGCATCAACGCGTAGAGCGCGCCACGCGCGAGGTCCGCGGTGATCATGATGGTCTTGCGGTTGAGGCGGTCGACGATCGCGCCGGCGATCGGGCCGAACAGGACCGCCGGGAGCATGCGCGCCACCATCACGCCGGCGATCGCGTACGCGCCGGCCTCGCCGCCCTTCTGTGTGACGAGCGCCGTGACCGCGACGAAGCCCACCCAATCCCCGAACGAACTGATCGTCTGCGCGGCGAGCAGCTTGGAGAACGCCGGATGGGTGATGAGATCCTTGAACGTCGCGGGCCGCGTGCCGCGGAGGGCCGCGACCTCATCGGCGAACGTCGACACCGTCAGCCCTCTGCCGCTGCGTCCGCCGCCTCGGATGCGGCGGTCGTCGCGCTCTTGCGGGTGGTCGTCTTCTTCGCCGTGCTCTTCTTCTTGGCCGTCGTGCGCTTGGCGGCGCCCTTCTTCGCGGCACGGGCCGCACGGGCGGCCGACTTGGCGGCACGTGCGGCGGCCTCGGCCTCCGGATCGCCGGACTTGGTCACGTTCAGGTCGTGGTCCAGCTCGGCGCCGCAGCCCCAGCACCGGATGCTCTTGGGCCGGTTCACCAGCAGCGAGCCGCACTCGGGGCACGGCTTGCCCTCGATCGGCGGATGGTTCACGGCGAAGTCACAGTCCGGATAACGCACGCACCCGTACATCAGCCCGAAGCGCGTCCGCCTCTCGACGATCTCACCCTGGTTGCATTGCGGGCATATCACGCCGGTGCCCTTGGGTGGGTCCTTCTTGATGTACTTGCACTCCGGATAGCCCGAGCAGCCCACGAACGGCCCGAACCGCCCGTACTTGCGCTGGAGCGGGCGGCCGCACTCGGGACACGTCTCGTCCAGGGTCTCGGGCTCGGGACGCTCCTGACCGTCCAGGTTGCGGATGTACTTGCACCCGCCGTCCTCCTCGGAGAACCGGGTGCACCCGATGAAGAAGCCGTAACGGCCGAGTCGCTTCTGCAATCGGCCCGGCGGGGTCCGCCCCTCCTCCAGGCAGCGCGGGCACTCCTCGTCCAGCTCCTCGACGAAGCGCTCGAACTTCTCCTCGGCCCGCTGGAGCGATTCGGCGAAGGGCGTGTAGAAGTCACGAAGGACCTGCACGCGCGGTAGCTCGCCCTCGGCGATCTCGTCGAGCTCCTCCTCCATCTCCGCCGTGAAGTTCACGTTCACGATGTCCGGGAAGTGCTCGACCAGCTTGTCCGTGACGACCTCGCCGACGTCGTTGGGGAAGAACCGCTTGTCCTGCATCCGGACGTACCCGCGGTCCTGGATCGTTGAGATGATCGAGGCGTAGGTGCTCGGCCGTCCGATGCCCAGCTCCTCGAGCGTCTTCACGAGCGTGGCCTCGGTGAAGCGCGGAGGGGGCTGCGTGAAGTGTTGCTCCGGCAGTACCTCGAGCATCCGAAGGACCTGCTCTGCCGTGAGCGCGGGCAGGCGGCTCTCGGCATCCTCGTCGGGGCCCTCGTCGCGCCCCTCGGTGTAGACGCGGATGAACCCGTCGAACACCATCGTCTGGCCGGTGGCGCGCAGGCCGTAGCTGGCGTCGGCGGCCGTAGCCTCGATGTCCACGCCCACCTGGTTGAAGCGCGCGTCCGCCACCTGCGTGGCCACGGTGCGCTGCCAGATCATCGTGTATAGGCGGAGCTGGTCCCGGTCCAGGCTCGAAGCGACGCGGTCGGGCGTCCGGAGAACCGAGGTAGGGCGGATCGCCTCGTGCGCCTCCTGCGCGTTGCGCGATCTCGTCTTGTACCGGCGCGGCACCTCGATCGCGTACTCGGCCCCGAACTCCGTGCGGACCAGCTCCGTGATCTCGCGCACGGCGGAATCGGCGATGTTCACCGAGTCGGTCCGCATGTAGGTGATCAGGCCGACGGTCCCCTCTCCGGGCAGGTCGACGCCCTCGTACAGGCGCTGGGCGAGCGACATCGTCCGGCGCGCCCCGAACCCGAGCTTGCGCGCCGCCTCCTGTTGCAGCGTCGAGGTGGTGAACGGCGCCGCCGGCGAGCGCTTGCGCTCCTTGGACTCGACCTTCGCGACCCGGTAGGACGCCTCGCGTAGGCGCTCGACGTGCGTGGTGGCGTCGGCCTCCGCGGCGAGCAGGATCCCCTTCTTGTCCGGGGCCGCGGCCAGCTTGCCCTGGGGCACCCGCGTGAGACGCGCCAGGAACAGCTGTTGGGCGTCCTCCGGCGAGAGGCGGACGTCCACGCTCCAGTACTCGATGGGCTCGAAGCCTCGGATCTCGCGCTCGCGCTCGACGACCAGGCGCACGGCGACCGACTGGACCCGCCCGGCGGACAGCCCTGGCTTGACCCGGCGCCACAGCAGCGGCGAGATCTTGTAGCCCACCAGGCGGTCGAGCACGCGGCGGGCCTCCTGCGCGTCGAACAGCTTCCTGTCGATCTCGCGGGGGTGCGCGAAGGCCTCGAGGATCGCGTCACGGGTGATCTCTGTGAACGTCACGCGCTTGGCCCGCGTCGGGTCCACGCCGAGGAGCGTGGCGACGTGGAAGGCGATCGCCTCGCCCTCGCGGTC
>DATEDE010000135.1:0-2781 GCA_035286545.1 Actinomycetota bacterium
TCGGCGATCTCGTCCTGCTTGGTCCCCTCAACGGCTCGGCGCGCCGCAACGCGTGCCCGGCGATACCGGCTGCGGAGCACGTTCATCGCGACGCGGTACAGGTAGCCGGCGGGATCGGCCATGGAACCGACACGATCCCACCGTTCCCAGACCCTCGCGAAGGCCTCCTGGCCGATCTCCTCCGCCTCGTGCGGATCCCGCGTGATCAGGCAGAGGGCGCCGTAGAGCCGGCGCTGCTCGGCCGCGAACAGTTCCTCGAAGCGCACACAAGGAGTCGAAGCGAGAACCGCGGTTGAGCGAGCACCCGGTCCGGACCCGGTCTGCTCCTCCCTGACCGGCGTCGTGGGCCGGCGAGGAGGCACGGGGGATCCGGCCACGAGTTCCATCAGGGCTCCATCGGAGACACGGGGCTCGTGGCCGGCGCTGGCCTCTCGCCCGCCGCCACGACGTCATCGACGAGGAACTCGACGCCGTCGGTCTCCGACCCGAGGAAGAAGCCCACGGCGTTGAACGAGTCATACCCCTGGGGAACGGCGACGCTGATGACGGGCTCACCGTTCACCCAGCCCGATACGAGGGTCGGCTCGCGGCCACCCCCCACGCAGTCGATCCGGAGCCGGTTCGGCTCGCCGGCCGGCCGGACTGCATCGGTCGCGATCACGTCGGTCAGCGACCGTCGCTCGGCCCTGGACTCACTCACGGTCTCGATGAGCCCGACCTCGCCGCTGCCGAGAAGAACGAACAGGTAGGAACTATCGCCGTTCCAGCAGCCAACCGAGAACGCCACCTCGGTAGGACCCGGCAGGGTAACGCTGGCCTCGAATCGCAGCCCGTCGTGGGTGTGGGCGAAGACATGGCGAACGATCTGTGGCGCGCTCGCGTCCCTGATCAGGATCCGGTACTCACCGTCCACGACGGACTGATCCACGAGGCGGTCACTGTCCGTGGTGAATACCGGTTCGTTGGAGCTGAAGTCTTCTTCGAACAAGATCCCCGACCCGCTCGGAGCGGCCAGGTAGCCGATCACGGCAAGGGCGGCGAAGGTTACGAACGCTCCGATGACGATCCCGATCAGCAGCGGCTTCCGACGCCGCCCCGAAGGCTCGGAGGGAGTCGATGACGCATCGTGCGGGATCGGGACCTCCGCCACGTGACCGTCGGGCAGTTGATCGCTCATGTCGTCATCCCGTTCCTTGGGATCGGAGCCCTTTCGCTTCCACCGACCGGCGCATCACACGGGCTCTCTCGTGCCGTTCGATAGCTCCGATCCTCGGGCCTCAGAGCGGCCGCCACAATCGGCGAAGAAGCTCACCCTGGGCTCCGAACGCACTCATCTCGGCCTGGGTATCTACGGCAATGGCAGGGGCCGTTCGAGGAAGGCTCGGGCCGGCGCCCGGTTCGGATCGGTCGGCTCTGATCCAGGCAGCAGCCGAGGACGGTTCAGCCGGATAGGGCGGGGAACGCGATCGTCACCACCGCGATGGGCACGACGAGCGAAGCCGTAACGATCAACCACGCTGCGACGGTCCGGGCCTCGGCCGCCGAGTCCGTAGGCGCTCGCCCGGTCGCCACCGCTCCAGCAAGAGCCCACAGGGATGCGGCGAGCACGGCACCGAGGGCGGCGGCGAAGGCTAGCTCGACTGCGCCGGGCAGTGGTGAAAGGTCGCCCAGGGCGTAGGCGCCTCGGGCCACGACGAGCACCACGAGCGTCCCGTTCCACAAGGCGTGGACGCCGGCGCCGGAGAGGAACCCGCTGAGCAGTCGGTGGCCGCCCGCACCCTCGCGGGAGTCCCACCACCCCAGGAGAACGAGCCCCGTAGCGAGTGCATGAACGGCCGCTCCGGCCGTCCGCGCCAGGACGACGGCGGGCCACGGGCCACCGAAGGCCGCCGCTAGCGCCGCGTAAAGGACGTTCTCGACGGCGGCGAAGCCCGCCCCCGCGGCAACGCCGGCGAGGAATGCGTCGCGCCGGGTTCCGGGCCGACCGGAACCTCGGGCGCCGAGTGCCTTGCCGGCCTCCTCCGTCAGTGGTGCGACCACGACCAGCTCGACGATCAGCAGCACCACCCATGGCGACGACACGAGGTCGACCACGCGGGGATCCAGGCGGAGCGTCTCTACCAGCGCTCGTCCGGTGTCGGCGAAGCCCAGGAAGAACGCATAGGCGAAGGCCGCGACGAACGCGTGGCTCGCCGCCGCGACGAGCGGCCCGATCAGGGCTCCGCCGGCCGCGGCGCGAACGGGCGCGTCCCCACCGACCCGCCCCCACACGGCCAGAAGCACGGCGAGCGGCGAGGCGACGGCGGGAACGAAGAGCGCCACGTCGGGAACGAGGTCGGGAGCGAGTACTGCGGCGACCGCCACCCCGACACCGATGGCCCCGATCGCGCCGGCCCAGGCGTACCGACTTCTCATTCCCACCCCTCCATCAGCGTCTCGACGCGGCCGATCAACCGCGCGATGCCGGAGCGGAACCGCTCGATCATCGTCGCAATGACCACCAGAACGGCGCCGGCGGCGAGGAGCACGATCCAGACTGCCGTCGAGTCATCCGGGACCAGTCGCGCGACCGGGCCGGCGACCATCAGGATCAGCGAGAGCACGACGGTGGCGGCTCCGAAGAACACACGTCGCCGTACGCGTGTCATCCCGCCCCAGATCGCGATCCCGGCTCCGCCCGCGATCGCGACGAGACCGTGGACGGGACCGACCACGACGATCTGCACGAGGGAAGCCCCGACGACGAGAGCCATGCCGATGAACTCGAGGATCAGCATGGCG
>DATEDE010000136.1:0-17369 GCA_035286545.1 Actinomycetota bacterium
TGGTCCGGGATGCCCTCGAGCACCGCGGCGTCGGTCGCGATCGCGGCATCGACGAGCGCCTCCACGTCGTGGCCGCGCGCCTCGAAGCGCCGCACCCACGTCGGGTCGACGAGGTACGGGTAGAGCGGGAAGTCGAACTGCACGTACCGTGCGCCGGCCTCGATCGCGTCGGCGACGAGCTCGTGCTCGATCTCGATGGCGTGCGCGACGTACTCCTCGAGCGAACCGTAGCCGGAGGTCACTCCTAGCTTGTACGTAAACGGGTGCCCGAATATGGAGGGCGCCGGGAACGTGACCTTGAACGGGTGATCATCGGCCACCTCATTCATGAACGCCGCCTCTCGAGCTGCCGGCGAGTCGACCGGGCGCAAGCGCTCGACGATCTCATGGACCCGGAGCGGCACGTCCTCGCCCCGAGCGTTCCGGAAACGCACGACGTTGTCTGTGCGGAAGCCCTCGACCGCGTCGTAGAACGAGTTCAGGAACATCCAGCGGCGGAACTCGCCATCGGTCACGACGTCCAGGCCGAGGTCAACCTGCCGCCGAACGGCCCCGCGGATCGCCTGGTCCTCGAGCTGCGTGAGCTCGGTCCGGTCCTTGGCCCGCTCCTCCGCAAGCACCGCTGAGTGCCCTTCTTCGTAGAAGGCATCCATCGCAGCGCGCAGGGCGGGTGGCCGAAGCAGGGAGCCGACAACCTCGGCGCGGGCCGGGCGACGCGGAGGGTTCATTCTCGGCTCTAAGGCTACGTGCGAGTGTCGGCTCAGCGCGGCCCGGTCCACGAGCCGTCGGTACCGACGCCCGTGAGCAGGAACCGCGCAACCAGGCTCAGCGCCGAGGTCAGGGTGATCGTCGCGAGCGCGACGATCGGCACCTGGAAGACGGCGCACACGGCCACGACCAACAGACGGGCGTCACGGCCGCCCATCAGCCAGCCGATCCACCGTTCGGGCGGCGGGGCCATCCCGAGCGCGGCGATCCGGTCCTTCGTCGCCATCGAGAGCATCGTGCCCGCGGTCGCGGCCACGGCCAGCATCGTCACGACTCCGGGGTCGGTCCCGGCGGCGATCGCCCAGAGCGCTAGCCCGCCGAGGACCGCCGCGTCCCCGAGTCGGTCCAAGACCCCGTCCAGGAGCGCTCCGCGGGGGCTCGTTCGGAAGCGGAGCCGGGCGATCTCGCCGTCGACGCCGTCGAGCACGGACGATGCATGGACGAGCAGGGCTCCCGGGATGCCCCACCCCGCGGCCAGTGCCCATGCTCCCACGAGCGCCACGAGGAAGGCGAGCAGCGAGACGACGTCCGGGTGGAGAGGGAGGTGGGCGAGCCCCATCGAGAGCCGTGTGGACACCGGACGGTTGAGATAGCGGGCGATCGGGCCGTCCGTCCGTTTCGTGAGCGCGAGACGGAGACGATGGGCGGCGCGGTGCAGATCCTCGGGCGTGTCGACGTCCTGCCACCAGGTCCACTGCGGGAGAGGGACGGCCTCGAGCGGCCTCTGGCGTGCAAGTTCCGTCACGGCGCCGGCCAGCGACGTATCGCCGCCGCCGGCGACGCGCCGCTGCGCTTCGAAGACATCCAGCGGGAGCAGGAAGGCCCCGCAGTCTATCGAGGGATCCCCGAGCTCCTTCGAGAAGGCGACCGCCTGCTCCTCGTGCAGTCGTACGCGGGTGCCCTCGGCCCAGGCGTCGGCGTCCGGTGCGTGGTCGACGAGCACGCTCGGTCCTTCGGCGCCGAACAGCGGCTCGAGCGCGCCCTCCCCGAAGATGTGATCGGTCGTGACGAGGAGGAACAGGGCCTCCTCCGCCACGTACGGCTCGGCGGCGGCCAGGGAGACGCCGTTGCCCTGCTCCCACGCCTCGGCGAACACGGCCTGGACCCGGCCCGGCGCGATCCGGTTCACGACGGCTCCCACGGGCCCGGCCTGATAGCCGACCACGACGATGACGTGCTCGATCCCGGCCGCGAGGAGCGAGCGCACGGCGCGCTCCACCAGCGAGAGCCCGCCGACGCGGATCAGGGCCTTCGAGCCGCCGCCCGTCACCTCGGCCAGGCGCTCGGACCGACCGGCCGCGAGCACGACCGCCACGCGTGGCACGCCCAGGGTGGTGACCACCCCGGACGGAGCCGGACGTTGGATCTCGACGCGCTCGGAGACGGTCTCCGACACTTCGTCCTCCCTCGTTCCCGCCGCTCAGGGTGACCGAGCCGGTCACCCGTTGACAACCCCCGCAACTGCTCAGGCAGGGTCCCACACAACCCACGTCGAGTCCGGGAAGCGGAACTCCCAGCCGCTGAGCGTAGGCGGGCGGTCGGGATCCAGGCGCAGATTCGGCAGGCGGTCGAGCAGGATCTCGAGCGAGACCCTGGCGAGGTGCCGCCCGAACCACGCGCCGAGGCAGAAGTGAGTGCCCGCCGCGAACGCCAGGTGCGCCCCCTCCTTGCGGTGGACTTCGAACCGGTCCGGGTCGGTGAACCGGCGCGGGTCCCGGTTCGCGCTCGAGAGCACGGCGCCGATCAGCGCGCCCTCGGGAAGCGAAACCCCGGCGAGCTCGGTCGCCTGGGTCGTCTGTCGGGTCGAGGTCCCGACGGGCCCCGTCCATCGCAGGGTCTCTTCGACCGCGGCCTTGACCACCGAGCGGTCCGAGCGGACCTCCTCGAGCTGCTCCGGGTGCGTCCCGAGCGCCCACATCGTGAGCGCTATGAGGTCCCGCGGCTCCTGGAGCCCCCCCGAGAGCATCAGCTTCGTGTTCGCGACGATCTCCGCGCGGTTCATCGCGTCCTCGCCCCCGTGGTGGAGCATCCACGAGAGCACCGAGCCGTCGGGACCGACCTGGAGACGGTCGAGCACCCCTTCGATCACCTCGCCGAGGGCCGCGCTCGCTTCGTCCGCGGGCGCCTGCTTCTCCGGGTCGCCCTCGAAGTTCGCCAGGCCCGGCATCAGGCCCTCGTTCCAGCGGAGCAGGTCCTCCCAGGGCACCTCGTCCAGCCCGAGCATGAACCGGAGCGAGCGCACGCTCATCGGGTCGGCGAACTCGCGGAACAGGTCGCACTCGCCGCGGGACTCGAGCCCATCGATCAGCTCGTGCGCGAGCTTCGGGATCATGCCGTGGGTGCGCTCCTCGACGTCGCGCGGCCGGAACGGCGGCTCGAGCACGCGGCGGATCCGCTGCTGGTCCGGGCCCTCGGAGCCGAGCATGTTCACGCCCATCGTGCGGTTCAGGGTCGAGGGCTCGGTCGCGGCCGTGAACACGTCGGGTGTGAGGTCGACGTGACGCACGTCGTCATACCGGGTGACGAGCCACAGCTGCACCGCAGGCACCCACGAGACAGGCTCTTCTTCCCGCAGTCGCGCGTAGATCGGGTAGGGATCTCGCTCCAGCTCCTCGAGCGTGACCTGCTCGCCTAGGCTCATCCGTGCTTCCCCGGCTCCCAGCCCTGCGGCCCGATCGTTCGGCCCGCGAACGCGCCCGGGATCTCCTCGAGGTCGGTCGCCATCGAGTCGTTCCAGCGGTTCAGGAATCCGAACAATCCGATCACCGCGAGGATCTCGACGATCTCGCCCTCGTCCCAGTGGCGACGGAGCTCCTCGAAGTGGCCGGGCGTCACTTCGTTCGGGACGACGCTAGCGTCGCGCGCGAACCGGAGCGCCGCCCGCTCGGCATCGGTATAGAGCTCTGAGCTCTCGAAGTCCCAGATCTGGGCGATCTTAGCCTCGTCGACGCCGCGCATCTTCGCGTCGACGGTCTCGTGGGCCTGGCAGTAGCGGCAACCGGCCGCGGTGCTCGCGACGATCGCGATCAGCGGCTTGAGCCCGACGGGCACGGTCCCGGTTCGCCAGATCTGCGTGATGAGGTCGCTGAACGCACCGAGGATCTCCGGCCGTCGAGCCATCGTAAACAGGCTGTTCGGGACGAACGACATCGACTCGTCGTACAGGTGCCAGAGCTCTTCGAGCTCGGGATGGTCCTCCCGCCGGAGCGGCTGCATGTTCGCCACGCTGGCCCTCCCCCACGCCGGGAACGCGCCGGCGCCGACTACGGCAGACTATGCCGCATCCGGTGGGAGGCGCGATGCGGCTCGAAGGCAAGGTGGCGATCTTGAGCGGTGGTGGCACCGGCATCGGCGCGGCCACCGCTCGTCGCTTCGCCGTCGAGGGCGCCGGGGTGGTCGTCACGGGTCGTCGCCGCGAGCCGCTCGAGGCCGTGGCCGCCGAGACCGGTGGGCTCGCGGTCGCGGGCGACGCGGCCGATCCGTCTCACGCGCCGCAAGCCGTGGCGGCCGCGCTCGAGCGATTCGGCAGCCTGGACATCGTCGTCGCGAACGCTGGAGCCGGCTTCGGCGGCTCGGCCGGCGAGGTCGACGACGGCCGCTGGTCCCGCACGCTCGACGTGAACCTCACCGGCCCGCTCCGCCTGGTGCGCGCCGCCCTGCCCGCCCTGCTCGAGCGCGGCGGCGGGTCGATCGTGCTCGTCTCGAGCGTCTCGGGCCTGGTCGCCGCCCCCGATTCGGCCGCCTACATAGCTTCCAAGCACGGGCTGATCGGCCTCGCGCGCTCGGTGGCCGTGGACTACGGTCCGCGCGGGATCCGAGCCAACACGCTCTGCCCGGGTTGGGTCGTCACCGCGATCGGCGACGCCTCGGCCGACGATCTCGCGTCCGAGCGCGGGGTCACGCGCGAGGAGGCTTACGCGCTCGCGACCGAGCACATCCCGCTCCGCCGACCGGCCACGGCCGAGGAGATCGCCGCCTGCGTCCTGTTCCTCGCGAGCGACGAGTCCTCGTACGTGAACGGCGCGACGCTCCTCGCCGACGGCGGCGCCACCGTCTCGGATATCGGCGCACTCGCCTGGGAGGTGAGCCCGTGAGCTTCGACCACCCTAGACGGACGGCGTTCGTGACGGGTGCCAGCTCGGGTATCGGCCGCGGTCGCGTCGGTGAGCCCGAGGACGTGGCCGCCGCGATCTCGTTCCTGCTGTGGGACGACGCATCGTTCATCACCGGCGCTCATCTGCCGGTCGACGGGGGGTGGCTCACCAGGTGACGCTCGACATCGACGACCTGGAGTCCGAGGGGTTCCGCACGGTCGTCGTCACCTCGGCGGACGTAACCGGCCGTCTGGTCGGCAAGCGCTTCTCTCCCGAGGTCTTCCGACGGCTCGTGCACGAGGGCGTGACCATCTCCTCGTGCGTACTCGCCTGGGACCTCGACCAGTGGCCGGGCCCGGTGCAGGAGTACAGCGGGCACCACACCGGGTGGCACGACGTTCGTCTCGCACCCGACCTCGCGACGCTCCGCCCCGCCGCCTGGCTCGAGCGCACCGCGATCGTCCTCGCCGACTTCGCCGAGCTCGGACGCGACGACCTCGTCGCCGTCGCACCCCGCACGATCCTGCGCCGCCAGCTAGAACGTTCGGCCGCAACAGGCCTGACGCCGCAGGTCGCGAGCGAGCTCGAGTTCCACCTGTACCGCGGCACGTACGACGAGGGTCGGACGCACGGGTTCGAGACGCTCCGGCCGAGCACGCTCTTGAGGGCCGACTACACGGTCCAGGCAGGCGACCAACACGAGGGCTTCTTCGCGGACGTGCGCGAGAAGCTCGAGGCCTCGGATCTAGGACCGTGGACGAGCCAGGTGGAGTGGGGCCTCGGGCAGTGGGAGATCAACCTCGAGTACCGCGATGCGCTGGAGATGGCCGATCGCCACGCACTGTTCAAGCTCGCTATGCGCGACCTCGCGTCGGCGGCCGGGATGGCTGTGACCTTCATGCCGAGGCCGTTCGCCGACACGACCGGCTCGTCCTGCCACCTGCACGTGTCGCTCCTGGACGCCTCGGGCGCCAACGTCTTCCACGACCCGAGCGCCGAGCACGGCATCTCGGCCACGCTCCGCCACGCGATCGGCGGGGTCCTGCGTCACTCGCCCGAGCTGATGCTGCTCTACGCCCCGACCGTCAACTCGTACCGGCGAACCGGCAGCGGCGAGTTCTCGGGCAACGGCCTGTCCTGGGGCATCGACAGCCGGATGGTCTCCGTCCGCGTCCTGCCCGAGGGCGACGCGACGCGCCTGGAGTGGCGCGTCCCCGGCGCCGACGTGAACCCGTACCTCGCGATCGCCGGACTCCTCGCCTCGGTCTCCGACGGGATAGCGAATGCGACCGACCCCGGGGAGCCGCTGATGGGCTGGGACTTCGACAAGGAGGTGCCGCCGCTGCCCTCGACTCTCGGCGAGGCGGTGGCCGCGTTCCGCGACGGCGCGTTCGCGGCCGAGGTCCTGGGCAAGGATGTGGTTGCGCACTACGCAGAGGCCGGCCGATGGGAGTGGGAGCGGTTCCTCGCGCCGGAAGCCGTCACCGAGTGGGAGCGCCGCCGCTACTTCGAGGTGACCTGACGAGCTCGGCCATGCGGCCAAACACGTCCCGGCACCAGGAACCGAATCGCTCCGGTTCGTCGAGGAACTGTGAGGGCTTGATGCAGATCGTCGTGAACCCGCGGGCGAGCTGCGTGGGGATCTGCGCGAGCGCCTCGTCGAGGTCGGCGACGCTCGTCGCGTCGGGGAACCGGCCGCGCGTTCCGCCCACCATCTCGAGCTCTGCCGGGTCGCGTCCAGCCGCGGTCATCGCCTCGCGGAGCCGCGAGCGCTCATCGTCCGTCGGCGGGCCGAGCGGGTTGAACCCGCTCCCGTGGGTCACGAGCCGTTGGAGCAGCCGGTCGTGCAGGGTCTGCCCACCGAACCAGAGCGGCGGCCCCTCGGGCTGGAACGGCTTGGGCTCGAGCGACACATCGCGGAACGCGTAGTGCCGCCCCTGGAACGAGGCGGGCGTATCACGCCACAACACGCGCCAGGCCTCGAGGTGCTCGTCCAGGAGCTCGCCCCGACTCTCGAACGCCACGCCGAGCGCCTCATACTCGGCGCGGTGCCACGATACCGTTGGTTGCACAACCAGCCGGCCCTCGGACAGCAGGTCCAGCGTCGCGAGCTGCTGCGCGAGCAGGACCGGGTGGCGCAGCGGCGCGATGATCGAGCTCGCGACCAGGCGGAGCCGAGAGGTCGCCGCCGCCGCCGCTGAGAGCAGCACGAGCGGGTCTGGCCAGGGCATCGAGGGGTCCTGGTTGCCGGGGAGCGCGTAGTCGCGCGGGTTCTCGGGCCGGCCCTGGGCGTCGGCGCCGGGTCCGAGCGCCACGTGCTCGCTCACCATCACCGCGTCGAAGCCAGCAGTCTCGGCTTCGACCGCCGCGCGGACGAGCGCGCGGAGGTCTCGTGACGGGAAGAGCGTGTGGTTCTCGCTCAGGATGAGCACGAGGCGGAGCGGCGCCTCGCGCGCCGCCCCGCCAGCTCGATGCGTCACGCGTGGCTCAGGCTCGCAGGTCCTCGAGCACGTCGCTGGCCGGCTCGCGGCCCTTCACCGCGGCCATGTAGACGAGGCCGAGCGCGAACCAGATCACCGCCGACCATGGAGCGAGCAGCGTCGGGCTCGGAACCTTGTAGAAGGAGCCCCATATGCCCGCGGCGGTGATCGCGATGCCGACGATGGCCGAGATCACGAGGCCGACCTTGTTCGGGTCGTCTGAGAGGCCCTTGAAGGCGCCAACCGACATCAGCAGGTAGACCACCAGCAGCGCGAAGCCCCCGAACGTCGCGCACCACACGAACACCGAGTAGTAATGCGGGAAGCCCGGCAGCGCTAGGAGCGTGTCGTTCGCCTCGGACACCAGGATCAGCACGCCCTGGACCACCATCAGCAGCACGATCGCGCCGACCGGGGTCCCGTACTTGGGCGAGACCCCCGCCGCCATCGCCGGGAGCCGGCGATCGCGGGCAAGGGCGAACACGCCGCGCGTTGAGGCAACCGCCGCGCCGACGTAGACGGCGAGCATGTCGAGGAACACCACTAGGAGCAGGATCTTGAGCCAGAACTCGGACCCGTATGGTGAGCTCGGATCGCCAAGGGCGAAGACCGGCGCGCTCGCGACCGCTGGATCGGTGATCACCGCTAGGTCGAACCCGAACCCGGCGATCTCGACGTACGAGGCGATCAGGTAGAACACCCCCACGATCACGACGGCACCCAGCACGGCCCTTGGGATCGAGCGCTTGGGGTCCGCCGTCTCCTCCGCCAGGTTCGCGGCCGTCTCGAACCCCACGAAGATCAGGATGCCGTACAGCACCCCGAAGAGGATCCCGCTGAGCCCACCCTCCGGTGTGGGATCGAAGACCTTGGCGAAGTCGTTGTCGCTGCCGAGCTCCACGATCACTGTGATGAAGAAGATCAGCAGCACGGCGATCGAGATCAGCGCAAGCGTGAGCTGGACCCGAGTCGAGATCTGGACGCCGAAGTACAGCACGACGAACAGCAGGGCCGCGAAGATCACGTCCCACAACCAGATGGGCAGCGGCGACTCCGCCTCGAACAGCACGGGCCACAGGTTGTCGTGGACGTACCCGCCGATCAGCAGGCCGAGGCCGGTAGTGAGGATGATCGTCCCCCCGTAGTACAGCCATCCCGCCGCTGCCCCGACGGTGCGGCCGAGCCCGGCCGAGACGTAGTCGTACAGCGAGCCCGCGGCGTGGATCCGCTTCGCGTACTGCGCGACGATCCAGCCGAGGGCGAAGGTCCCCATCCCCGCCAGCAGGACCGCGAGCGGCGTGGAGATCCCGGCCCCGCGACCCGAGAAGTTGAACCCTATGATCAACGGGATGATGAAGGCCGCGCTGAACACCGGCCCCATGAACCCCACCGACTGCGCGAGCACGTCGATCAGCGAGAGCTTCTTGCCTCCCAGCCGCTCGTACTCGACCTTCCGATCCCCCTCCGTCGCCACGACGAACCCCCCTCCTCGTTCGTGCGGGTCTTCCTACCTCACTCCGGCTACGCGGTCCAACCGGCCTCCGGGCGCTCGAACCAGACGTGGACCTGTCCCGTGCCCACCGAGGCTTCGTACTCGCTGAACAGCTCCCCCGGCGCCCTGCAGGCCTTGCCGCCGAGCGCCGAGGCCATCATCAGGTAGTGCCCGAAGTGACCCTCCGGATATGCCTTGCGGTACTCGGGCATCCCGTCGATCACCGCCGCGTGATCGCCCTTGCCGAACAGGTTGAGCACCTCCATGTCGGCGTCGTAGTAGGCGCGGTCGTAGATGTTGTCCGGCGCGCGCTGGCTCTCGCGCTTGCGGAGCTCCTTGAAGTTGAAGAACCGGTGGGTCATCCCGCCGCTCGCGAGCAGGACCACCCGCCGGTCGCTCCGCGCGATCGCATCGGCGATCAGCTCGCCGAACAGCAGGAAGTCCTCGGCGTCGCACGTCTGGTTCACGGCGACGCTGATCCACCGCGTGTCCGCGTCGCCCAGGAACGTCCAGATGTTCACCGTGCCGTAGAAGATCGGTAGGTACGGGTCCTCGCATGCCAGGATCCAGCAGTCGTCGCGCCCCTCCGCCTGCGCCGCGATCAGCTTCGCGAGCTCGGGATCGCCCTGCATGTCGTAGGGGATCCCGGCCATGCCCCGCGGGAGCTCGTGGCTCGTGAACCTCCCCTGCCGGCGTTCGTGCGCCGTAACGATGTGCTCGAACGTCGACTCCCAGTGCGTGTCGAACACGACCACGGTATCCGGCTTCAGCCGGTCCAGGCACTCAGCCTTCATCCGGTGCAGGCCGGGCACGAGGGTGATCTCCTTGCCCTCGTTGATCTCGAGCCGGACCTCCTCCGGCAACATGATGGTTGGAACGTGCGCGACGAGCGCCGCGCCGACGACCTCACCCATCTGGGTCCTCCCATCCCATGTGGCCTACCGCTCCGCTGCTTGAGGCCAGGGAGCCGTGCAGACGTTCTTCACGTCCGCGTAGAAGTCGAACGAGTACACGCCGCCCTCGCGACCGACGCCGCTGCGCCGGGCGCCGCCGAACGGCGCGCGCAGGTCGCGCACGAAGAAGCAGTTCACCCACACGGTCCCCGCGACCAGGCGCTCGGCCACACGCTCGGCGCGGTCGCGGTCGCCCGTGTACAGGATCGCGGCCAGGCCGTACTCGGTCTGGTTGCCGAGCGCGACCGCCTCCTCCTCCTCCTCGAAGGTCTGAAGGGTGAGGACGGGGCCGAAGACCTCCTTGCGAAGGACCTCGGCCCCCGCGGGCACATCCGTGAACAGCGTCGGCCGGTAGTACAGGCCGCCGAGCTCCTCGTTCGGGCCGCCGCCGAGGATCGCCGTCGCGCCCTCGGCCTTCGCGCGCCGCACGAACCCGTCGACGCGCTCGAGGTGCTCGCGCGTGATCTGCGGTCCGAGGTCGGTGGTCTCCTCGCGTGGGTCGCCCTGGCGGAGTGCCGCAGCCGCCTCCAGGAACCGCTCGAGGAACACGTCGGCCATCGAGCGCTCGAGGATCAGCCGCGTCCCTGCCAGGCACACCTGCCCGGCGTTGTCGAACTGGTTGACCGCCTGCTTCACGACCGCGTCCATGTCGGCGTCGGCGAACGCAACGAACGGCGACTTGCCCCCGAGCTCGAGCGAGGTCGGGGTGAGGTTCGCGGCCGCGGCCCGCGCCACGAGCTTCCCGGTCTCGATCGAGCCCGTGAACGCGATCCGGTCCACGCCGGGATGGCCGGTGAGCGCGGCGCCCGCCTCCTCACCGATCCCCTGCAGGACGTTGAAGGCGCCGTCGGGCAGGCCCGCGTCCTTCGTGACGTCGGCGAGCATCGAGGCCGTAAGCGGCGCCCACTCCGGCGGCTTCAGGACCACGCTGTTCCCGGCGGCCAGCGCCGGCGCCACGCGCCACGTCGCGAGCATCAGCGGCGCGTTCCACGGCGTGATCACCGCGGTCACACCAGAGGGATCCCACTCGGTCCGGCTCTCGAACCCGTCCATCTCGAACGACTCCCGGAGCTGGGTCAGCTGGTCGGCGAAGAACCGGAAGTTCCGGGCGACGCGAGGCATGACCGAGTTCCGCATCGATCGGACGAGCGACCCGTTGTCGCGCGTCTCGACCGGCGCGAGCTCGGGGACCCGCTCCTGTACGAGGTCCGCTATCCGGTGGAGGACCTCGCCGCGCTGCTTCGGCGAGGTGCGACCCCAGGTCTCGGTGGCGGCCCTGGCCGCATCCACAGCGCGGTCGGCGTCCTCGGCGGTCCCCCGTGCGACCTCGGCGAGGGTGGACTCGTCGATCGGCGAGACGTCGGCGAACGCGCCCGAGGACCCGATGCGCTCGCCGCCGATCCAGTGCTCGGTCGAGACCTCGATGCCCTCGACGCTCGCGCTCGCGCCCGTGGGGGCTCCTCTCCTCGGGAGTTGGTCGTTCGGGCGCGAAGATAGGGAGGGGCTCCTCGTCGTGTCAAGGCGACGGGGGTGCCGGGATTGACGGCCTTCGCGGTTACACGGAGTATCCATCGGACCCGCCGCCTACTAGGAGGAACCGACATGGTCGATGCCGAAGGTCAACGTGGCGAGCTCGTCCAACGACTGTTCTCGGCGGGCCTCGGGATGGCAGAGGTGTTGACGGTCTACCTGGGGGACACCCTCGGCCTCTACCGCGTACTGGAGCGATCCGGCCCGATGACGGCCACCGAGATGGCCAAGGAGGCCGGGATCTTCGAGCGCTACGCGCGGGAGTGGCTGGAGCAGCAGGCCGCGGCCGGGATCTTGACCGTCGAGGACGTGGCGGCGGAGGCTCACGAGCGTCGGTACATCCTTCCGCCCGGTCACGTCGAGCCCCTCCTGGATCCCGAGAGTCCCTACTCGATCGCTCCGTTCTGCAAGTCGTTCGTCGCGGTGTCCGGCGCCATGCCGGACCTCGTGGCCGCGTTCCGCTCCGGCGGCGCCGTCCCCTGGAGCGCGTTCGGCCGCGACATGATCGAGGCGCAAGGTGACTTCAACCGGCCGTGGCTCGTCGGGTCGTTCGCCACCGAGTACCTGCCGTCGATCCCCGACATCCACGACCGTCTCGTGAGCGAACCGGGGGCGAGGGTCGCCGACGTCGCCTGCGGCGTCGGGTGGGCCGCGATCGCGCTCGCACAGGCGTATCCGAACATCACCGTCGACGGATTCGACCTCGATGAGCTCTCGATCGAGATCGCATCGCGGAACGCGACGCAAGCCGGCGTCGCCGATCGGGTGACCTTCGAGACCAAGGACGGGGCCGACTCCACGCTGCGGAGCAGCTACGACCTCGCGACGGTGGTCGAGTCGATCCACGATATGTCGCAGCCAGTCGCGGTGTTGAGCGCGATCAAGGAGATGCTCAAGCCCGGGGGAACGCTGATCGTTGCCGACGAGCGCACCGAGGACACGTTCACGGCACCCGCCAGCGAGACCGAGAGGGTCTTCTACGCCTACAGCGTCCTGTGTTGCCTGCCATCCGCCATGGACGACCACACGTCGGCTGCGACCGGCACCGTCATGCGAAGGACCACGTTCGAGGCCTATGCGAGGGACGCCGGCTTCGAGGGCGTCTCGGTCCTTCCGATCGAGCACGACTTCCTCCGCTTCTATCGGCTCGACCGCTAGTTGGAACCTCTGACCTTAGGACGAGCCGACGTCGAAGCGGCGCGGAAGCGGATCGCGGGGTACGTACGGCGGACGCCGGTGCTCGAGCTCGGCGAAGGAGCGCTCGGGCTCCCGGGACGGCTCACGCTCAAGCTCGAGCTCACGCAGCACACCGGCTCCTTCAAGCCGCGCGGAGCGTTCAGCAAGATCCTCGCGTCCGAGGTGCCCCAGGCCGGGGTGATCGCCGCCTCCGGAGGGAACTTCGGGCTGGCGGTGGCGTACGCCGCGCACACCCTCGGGCACCCCGCCGAGATATTCGTGCCCTCCACTTCGCCGCGGGTGAAGGCCGAGCGCATCGCGTCGATCGGCGCCGAGGTCCGGATCGTCGACGGGTACTACGACGAGGCGCTCGCGGCGAGCCGCGTGCGTGCCGCCGAGACGGGCGGGCTCGAGATGCACGCGTTCGACCAGCCCGAGGTCGTGGCCGGTCAGGGGACGATCGGTGCCGAGCTCTCCGAGCAGGTGCCCGACGCCGACACCGTGGTGGTCGCGATCGGCGGCGGCGGGCTGATCGCGGGCATCGCGGCCTGGTACGCGAGCGGTATCCGCGTGATCGGCGTCGAGCCCGAGACGAGCCGCGCGATGAGTGCGGCGCTCGACGCCGGCGGGCCGGTCGAGGTGAGCGTGAGCGGGTACGCGGCTGATTCCCTCGGCGTGCGTCTGATCGGCAACATCGCCTACGCGGTTGCCTCGCAGCGCGTCGAGAGCGTGGTCCTCGTGACCGACGACGCTATCCGTGACGCGCAGCGGCGCCTCTGGGACTCGGTGAGGATCTTCGCGGAACCCGGCGGCGCCGCCTCGCTCGCCGCCTTGCTCTCGGGGGCCTACGTCCCGATGCCGGGCGAGCACGTCGTCGTGCCGGTCTGCGGCGCGAACGGCGACCTCGCTGCGATCGCCTGAGCCGAGCGACGCCGATCGTCAAGCCTGACCCACGGGGGTTAGGAACGGGTCCACCACCTGGACGCCATCGAGGTCGACACCGTGCTGGAGATCCTCGGTCAGAAGGATCTCGCATCTGGCCACACGAGCCGCCGCAACGATGAGGCTGTCCCAGAACGAGAGTAAGAACCGGTCCTCGATCGACCATGCCACATCGAGCAGCATCCCGTCGAGCACGACCGGATCCCATGCCGAAAGATCCGCGATGTCGGCGCGCGCGTCGGCGGGCTGGAGCCCCGGCCGAAGCTTCCGGGTGGTTGTCATGTAGTACTCGTGAAGCACCTGGATGCTGAGCCGACCCTCGCCCGTCTGCCATAGGTGAGCGATCCACTCGGACGCGTGTGTGTGCTTCGTCGGGTCAGAAGTGTCCCGCGCGTAGACGAGGACGTTGGTGTCAACGAAGACCGGCACGGTCGTGGAGGTCCTCGCGGCGAGGGTACGTCGCTCCGTCCGAGATCCGGGCTCCGGGACGAGCCAGGTACCGGGTCCTGGCGCCCTCGAAGGAGACCTGCCCGCCCATGCGCTCGGTCAGCAGCTGCCGGATGAGGCTCGAGACGCTGATGTCCCGACGAGCCGCCTCCAGCCGCGCCCAGAGCGCGGTCTCCTCGTCCAGGGTAACGGTTACGTTCCTCATGACACGATTCTCGTGTTCCACGAACCCTGTGTCAAGGCTCCCTAGAGGGCTCCCCCGACATGCGCTAGGAGGCGAAGGCCTCGGCGAGCTCGTCGGAGACGCGACGGCGGAGCCCGGCGTTCACACGCTGCCGCTCTAGGTGCTGTTGGAGCTGGAGCGAGGCCTGCGGGATCGGGTGACCCGCGAAGAACGTGCCGGCGTCCTGTACGAGCTCGGAGGTCGTGAGGAATCGCACCCCGTCGGCGACATAGACGAGTGTGCTCGGCGCGAGGCGTCGCTCGATCTCGGCCCAGCGCTCCTTCACCAGCGTCCACGCGAGCTCGCCGTGCTCGCGGTTCGCGATCGCCCGGGCCAGTACCCCCGGCGCGTTCTGCGGACGGATCTCGTCGGTGAGCGCCATCGCCACGGTGCGCTCCACCAGCGCGGCGTCGCGGAAGTCCGACAGCGAGTACAGGTACCGCAGCTGCTCCTGGGGCGTGGGGGCATCGGCCCGAGCTAGCAGGAACGACTCGTATTCCTCCGCAGAGCCCGTCGCCGCCAGCACCGCCACCGCGGCCGAGGCGAGCGAGGCGTCCACCGAGTCTCCCCGACGCGCCTCCGCCTCTATCTCGCGGGCCAGCGCCATGGTGTTCGGGTCGGCGCCGAGCACGCCGAGCGAGGCGACGAGGGCCCCACGGAGCGGCTTGGCCAGATCACGTTCACCCTCGTGCGGCTCCCACCCCACGCGGTCGAGCGCCGGACGGACGAGCGACCGCACGAACGACCGGAACCGCTCGCGCGGCTCGCCTCCCAGGAAGCGCTCGCACCACCCGAGACCCTGCAGCAGCGCCTGCCACACCGGGTACTCGTCCTCCGCCTCGAACGCCGCTGCGAACCGGCAGAAGGCCGCCGCCGAGCCGCGACCGGCGACGACCGAGGCCCACGTGTCGTCGACGAGCTGCGTGCGCTCATCGGCCGAGAGCTCGCCCAACGAACCCGTGATCCGCGCCAGCAGCATCTCGTCGTACCGGACCCGCGCGAACGCGTGGGCGCCCGCGTTCACGATCACCGGCCCGTCACCCGTGTCGGGGACGCTCGTGCCGGCGGGCTCGACGAGCACCGGCGCGGTCTTCCCACCGCCGCGCACCAGCAGCGGCACGTCCCACGCGGCGTCGTCGGCCTCGCCCGTCAGCACGTACCGACGTTGCGTGAGCCGCACCGCGCCGTCCGTGAGCTCGGTGGACACCTCGGGATAGCCGCCCTTCAGGATCCAGCCGTCCATGATGCGGCGGACCGGCTCACCGGTAGCCGCCTCGATCGCGTCCCACAGGTCGTGCGTCTCGGTGTTGCCGAACCGATGCTGGTCCAGGTAGCGGCGGATCCCCTCGCGGAACCGCTCGGGTCCCAGGTACTGCTCGAGCATCCGGAGCACCGCGGCGCCCTTGGTGTAGGTCAGCGTCTCGAACATCCCGCTCGCCTCGTCCGGCGAGCGCACCTCGTACTCGACCGGCCGCGTGCTCTGGAGTGCGTCGATCTCGAAAGCGAGCGAGCGCGTGCGCAGGAACTGGCTCCAGCGTTCCCAGTCCGGCCTGTACGCGTCGACCGCAACGAGCTCCATGAACGTCGCGAAGGCCTCGTTCAGCCAGATCCCGTTCCACCAGCGCATGGTGACCAGGTCGCCGAACCACATGTGCGCGATCTCGTGCGCCACCACGTCGGCGATCAGCGCCAGCTCGGGCTGCGTTGCCTTCGCAGGGTCGGCGAGCAGCGCGCTCTCGCGGTACGTGATGCAACCGAGGTTCTCCATCGCCCCCTGCGCGAAGTCAGGGAGCGCGATCATGTCGAGCTTCTCGGCCGGGTACGGGATGTCGTAGTACTCGGCGAAGAACCTCAGGCAGAACGCGCCGACTTCCAGTGCGAAGCCCGTGAGGTTCCCTTTGCCAGGCTGATGCACGATCCGAAGCGGGATCCCGCCCACGTCGAGCGGCTCGGTGGCCTCGAGGGGCCCGACCACGAACGCGACTAGGTACGTCGACATCATCATCGTGTCCCCGAACCGGACGCGCACCCGGCCGTCGTCGGTCGGCTCGCGCCCGATCTCGGGCCCGTTGGAGATCGCGAGGAGTCCCTCGGCCGCGACGAGTGTCACGCCGAAGACAGCCTTGATGTCGGGCTCGTCCCAACACGGGAACGCGCGGCGGGCATCCGTCGATTCGAACTGGGTGGTCGCGATGGTCCTCGTGATGCCGTCCCGATCCTCGTACGTCGAGCGATAGAAGCCATCCATGCGCTCCGAGAGCACGCCGGAGAAGGCGAGGTGTAGCGTCCACTCCCCCGGCCCCGCTGTCCCGGACAGACGCAGGTGCGCGCGTTCGGTCGAGGGGTCGATGCGCACATCGGCGACGTCGAGCGTCCCGGCGGGCCCCTCGAGCCGGCCGCCGGCGATCACGAGGTCGACCGCGTTGAGGACGATCTCCTGGACCTGCTCGGCCACATCTACCAGCACGGCCTCGGAGCCGGTGAAGGTGGCGTCGTCCAGGTCGGGCTCCAGGACGAGGTCGTAGCGGCGCGGCAGGACCGTGCGGGGTAGCCGGTACGAGATCTCGTCGCCCACGCGCTCAGTCGTTCACGTAGGTGAGCCAGTCCGCGTACTTCTCGCTTTCACCCTTGGTGGCGGCGAAGAAGGCACCCTGCAGCTCCTTGGTGACCGGGCCGCGGTGTCCCTCGCCGACGACGCGATCATCGACCTCGCGGATCGGTGTGATCTCGGCCGCGGTGCCGGTGAAGAAGCACTCTTCGGCGTTGTACAGGTCGGTGCGCACGAGGTTGTCCTCGCGCACCTCGTATCCGAGGTCTCGTGCGATCGTGATGATCGTCCCGCGGGTGATCCCGTCCAGGCACCCGGCCTGGATCGGCGGCGTCGTGAGCGCGCCGTCTCGCACGATGAACACGTTCTCGCCCGAACCGTCGGTGATGAACCCGGCCTCGTTCAGCATGATCGCCTCGTCGTAGCCGGCCTTCAGGCTCTCGACCTTGGCAAGCACGCTGTTGATGTACTGGCCCGTGGCCTTGGCGGCCGCCGGGAGCGAGTTCTGCGAGTTCCGCCTCCAAGACGAGATCTTGATGCGAACACCCTGCTCGAGCGCCTCCTCGCCGAGGTAAGCACCCCACGGCCAGACCGCGATGAACACGTTCACCGGCGCGTTCAGCGGGTTCACGCCCATCTCGCCGTACCCGCGCATCGCGACCGGGCGGATGTAGCAGGCGTTGAGGCCGTTGGCCCGGATGACCTCCTTCGTCGCC